>DATEXS010000360.1:0-8291 GCA_035256725.1 Anaerolineae bacterium | reverse complement strand
CCCCGGACGCGGGGATTGATGGCCGCCAGGATCAGGGCGGTCTTCATCTCTTCCTGGGCCACCAGACCCAGCAGTGGATAGCTAATGACCTCGGCCATCATTCACCTTGTGCTTGATTCACCGCGGTGCCAGTCGCGCGGGCTCGAGTTGGCTTGCCATTGGTCAATCAGGGTAGCCACGCGGGTGACCCTGGTGCCACCGCCAGGCGCTCCCGATGATGCTCTTCAGATCAGGGTATTGTGGCTTCCAGCCCAGTTCGTGCCGTATTCTCTCGGAACTGGCGACCAGCGTTGCCGGGTCACCCGCCCGGCGGGGGGCAATTTGGGCAGGGATGGGGTGGCCCGTGACCTCCTCCGCCGCAGCCACCACTTCCTGCACTGTGAAGCCCTCACCGTTGCCTAGATTGTAGACCGTGCTGCTCTCGTCCAGAGCTTGCAGGGCCAGGATGTGCGCGCGGGCCAGGTCCACGACGTGTATGTAGTCCCGCACGCAGGTCCCATCGCGAGTGGGATAGTCAGCTCCGTAGATGTCGAGATGGTCCCTTTGGCCCATTGCAGCCTCGAGAACGAGAGGAATCAGGTGGGTTTCCGGGTCATGATCCTCCCCGCATCTCTCCGATGCTCCTGCGGCGTTGAAGTACCGCAGAGTGGTATGTCGTAGCCCGTACCTCACTTCGCACCAGTGGAGCATTCTCTCGATCATCAGTTTCGACTCGCCATAGGGGCTGCTGGGGGCCAGCCGGTCCTGCTCACCAATGGGAATGCGCTCGGGGTCGCCGTAGACATTGGCGGTGGAGGAAAGAATGAAGTGTTTCACATCGTGGACGGCCATGGTTTCCAGTAGGTTCAGGGCGTTGCTCACGTTGTCCCTCACAAAAGGCAGGGGATCGCGCATGGAGAGGGGTACGATGCTGTGCGCAGCGAAGTGCATGACCACCTCCGGGCGATAAGTCCGAAACAACTGCTCCAGCCGCCCTCTGTCTGCCAGGTCCCCCTCTTCGAACGCGGCCTGTGGGTGAACAGCCTGGCGGTGGCCGTAGAGCAGATTGTCGTAGACCACCACCTGGTGACCTGCCGCGACGAGCTCTTCCACGGTCACACTGCCGATGTATCCGGCCCCGCCTGTGACCAATACCTTCATGGCTCAAATCCGCAGCAATTATAGACTCTCTCGGTGTCTTTCTCAACCCCTCCTGGCAAGGAGCAAAGTGGTGGCCGTCCCGATTACTGCGAGACCAGCAGAGTGCCAGGCAATCTCCGACCGAATTGCCTTGCGCTGGCTTTGCTCCACCCTATACCCCTCCCTGGTAGGGGGCCTAGGATAGCAGCCATTCTCCGATCTTGTAGTAGATTCTGCTGAGTAGAGACGTGCGGCTCGGATCGTCGTACGTCAGGTCGTATTCACTAGAGGAGAGGACCCGATGGCCCTGTCGTAGCACCGCGGTCAACCGACGAGGATCTTGATCCAGAGAGACCTCGAGCCAGCCCACGGGCTCACACGAGTCCGGAGGCAAGGAGATCGAGCGCGAGAAAATGCGTTTTTCGTCCAGGGATACGTCGAGCTGGCAGTCAGGCCAGGCGCCGAGCAGGTCATTGATGGCCCAGACACGGGCACGGAAAAGGTCCCCAAACCGGTGTCTTGTCAGCGGATACTCCAGACTGATCAGGACGGGGTTGTAGAGGGACTTCAGCCAGTGCCAGGCTAGCTTGGGCTGACGGTAGTAGTCGATGAGACTCCAGGAAATGGCTGGCCAGGCATCGTTCAATTGCCAGACCAGACAACCGCCCGTGCGGTACTTGCGTCGTCGGAGATGCTCAATAGCCACCTGTAGCGCATAAGCCTGCGCTCTTTGGGAGGCTTCAACCCATTCCTCCAGCGTTCGCGGAGACAGACCGGTGATGTAGCGGCGCAGCTTCTCCAATTGAGCGCAGTGGTACCTCCAGATACCATTGGGGTGGAGGAGATCCTCCTTCGGAAGGAAGCGTGACAGCGAAGTAGCATCAGGGATGGACTGGAGGCCGAACTCGCTGACGAGGGGAGATCTCTCCCTCCGGTATTCGCGGACGGGAGCATTTCCGTGCCAGACCAGCCAGTGGTGGCTGTCTCCACCACCAGGGGATGTCTGGCGAAAAGGACGGGTGCCGTCCTCCGCGTACACCACTTCCTCTAGGCTGTCCACGAGCCTGCGGTTGCGGCAGTAACTGAACTCGTTGCCCCCGCACCACAAGACCAGAGAGGGATGGTTTCGCAACTGGCGGACTATTGCTGTCCCTTCCTGGCGGAGCAGGTTGCGGAACCTTGCGGAGCGAGGCAGATGCCCCACGGGCAAACACGCCAGCGGGAACTCTTGCCAGACCAGGATTCCCCGCTCGTCGCACAGGTCGTAGAAGGCCTTCTTTTCCCGGAGCCCTCCGCCCCAGACGCGGAGCATATTGATGCCTGCTTCCTTGGCCAGGGTGATGACTTTCTCGTAGTCTGTGGGCCTTAGTCTCCCAGGCAGGGCGTCCAGGGGTACCCAGTTGGCACCGCGAATAAACTCACGGCAGCCGTTGATGACCAGCGGCCAACCGTTCTTGCCTTCTCCGCGGCGAGCGGACATCTGCACGCTGCGGATTCCGAACTGCTCGGCCTTCCTGTCAAGAATCTGGCCGCTTTCGGCAAGGCTCAGCTCCAGTTTGTACAGATTCGGCTCTCCCCGATCCCAGGGCTGCCAGAGGCGGGCGTCGGGGAGGACGAAGTCCATGCGAACGTCTTGCGCTCCCGTGTCGAGGGATAGACCGAACTCCCAGGTTTGGATGCTGCTCCCACGATTCCCAGGAGGTGCGACCTCAATCTGGGCCAACACTTGCTGTTCACAGTCGGAATCAATGGTGGCCTGAACGCTCACCCGCGCTTGCTGGCCGTCTGAGTGAGCGGTGATGAAGACGTCCCTGATGAAGGCCGATCTGGTCACCAGCAGAGTGACGTCGTCCCATAGACCCATGGCTCGCATGCGAGGAGCGAAGTCCCAACCGAAGCTCATCTGACACTTCAGGGTAGCCGAGCGGTGGGGGAAGGGCTCCTGGCCCCTTTGAAGGGCTGTCGCCAAGGGCGACCAGAGCCTCTCCCACCAGGCGAGCCGGCGTTGGGGGAGAGAGCTGGAGCCCCAAATGCGCACAGCTACCTCGCCAATCCCCAATCTGGTCAGGCCGGTGATCTCATAGACCTGCCTGGAGAACATGCCTTCGTGGCGGCCCAACTCGATCTCGTCGAGGCACACGGCGGAGATGTAGTCGATCCCTTCGAAGCTCATGAAGGCTCGTTCTCCGTCCCGCAGGGTTAGCTGAAGAGGACGCACGTACCACCAGTCCAGGTCGTCCACCCATTGGCTGGCCTCGTTGTTGGTGCCGAAGAAGGGGTCCTCAATCTTGCCCAGAGCCAACAGATCGCTGCGCACGTTCCCAGGCACGGTGGCCGGGAGCCACTGCTCTACCTCTGACCGGTCGTTGGCAGGAGAATCCGGAGGCAGCCCTGGCACACTGCCGAAGCGCCAGTCCGTGCTTCCGAAATCTGTTGTTTTTCTCCCGGCCGCTTCGCTATCGTTGATCATGCGCTCGTCCACTGAGATCCAGATCGGTCGGTCATGTGAAAGCTAGTCACAACCCTCCAAGTGGAGCGGCGAGGCCTGTCTCCCTGCCGCCGACCCTTCCGGCCGCGCAAAGATCATAGGGCAGCCTGCTCGGGAAGTCAATAGCACAGTCGAAAGGGGGAGATGGGCGGTCAAGAGGACGCGGTGGGGCTGCGTCGGCGCGTCAGGGGGGGAGGAGACGGTTTGTTTGGAGCATCACGCTGGAGCACAATGCGACGGAGTGAAGCCAGGATGTCTTTACAATTGTGAGCTGCGACCTACATGTATCACCACCTGATGGCGCGGGCCATCTATTTCCTATCCGCGGCACGAAGCAGCTCCTGCGGGTCCACACCACACCATCGTGGGCCGGCTACCAGGGCCTGTGTGCGGGTACCCAGGACTAGTAGGCGTGTGGCAGAGAGTCTACCAGATGTAGGGTGGCCAGCATTTCCTATCCGGTTCGTATTGACAAATCCTTGACAACCGGAGCGAAATGTGGTAAAATAGTAGTGGATTCTCCCGTGGGAGTGAGTTTCTTCCGACTCACCCCATTTTTGTATGGCAAGACTGTTTCAGGGTGTTGAGACGCTATCCTGCAGTCTGGGAGTGCCGCGCGCTGGCCAGAGGAGAGCAGGATAGGGTGGGATTGGTTCCGCGAGTCTGACAGCCACCGACGGCTGGCGATTTCTCCACGTACGAGTGATGAGAGGTGAGTACCCCAAATGAAGACCGTGTATTTTAGAGCTGAGCTGCTCTTCCCCCACGAGACTGTGCCGGCTCTCATGGACGTGGGGAACGGGCAGTGGCAGGGCTTGGTGGAGCGGATTGCGGATCTACCCGAGATGCACGAGGACTCCTTGGCGTTCTCCTTGATGATGATCAGGCTGTGCGGATGCCTACGGTGCAATCCTGGCAGCTACAAGGCTTCTCTGGGCTGTTCAGCTTGTGGCAGACGCATTATCGGGATGGCCAAGGAATCGGACGAAACGCTCATCGCACACTTCCAGAGGGCGAAGGCGGATCTGGAGAGATACCTTCGGACTGGCGAAGTGGTGGAGGAGGCCATCGCCTAAGCGGAACATGGGTAGATCATGTCTGTGTTGGACGGCCGCCCGCAGCCGCGGGCGGCTTTTTGTTTCTCATCGATTGGCTGGCTTCCACGTTAGGTATGTTGGGATCCCCAACGGAAAACGCAAGGTCAGAGGTCTGGATAGTGCGGGATGGCGGAGGAGGCGTCTATGAGTGGTGCGGCTGGGGGTCGCTGCCAGGCGTGTGGCAAGTCACATCTGGTGTCGATCAACCTTGCCGCCTGCGCCGATTGCGTGCGTGCCCGTCCTGAAGAAGTAATGCCGCATATTCAGGAGGTGCAGGACGCCTCGAGGCGAGAGTTCGATCTGCCGCCCAGGCCACCTCGTGACCTAGACGGGGTGCGGTGCCATCTTTGTGGCAACGAGTGCCGTATCGACGAGGGCGGGCGGGGCTATTGTGGACTACGCACCAATCGAGGAGGCAAGTTGGTGCACCTGGCTGGCACACCAGCCAGAGGTATTCTGCGCTCGTACCATGATCCTCTGCCCACGAACTGCGTGGCGGCCTGGGTCTGCGAGGGCAGGGAGAGGTACGGGGACGACAATCTGGCGGTGTTCTATGGGGCGTGCACGTTCAACTGCCTCTTCTGCCAGAACTGGCAGTACCGGTACATGTCGCCAGAGGACCCATCGATTAGGGCGGAGGAACTGGCGGACAAGGCCGACTCTCGCACCTTCTGTGTCTGCTACTTCGGTGGGGATCCCTCTGCCCAGATGCTGCACGCTCTGGAGACTTCCCGGATCCTGGCGCGGCGAGGCGTAAGAATCTGTTGGGAGACAAACGGCTCTATGCACCCCAGGTTGCTGGACGAGGCGCTGGGACTCTCCCTGGAAACCGGCGGTTGTTTGAAGTTCGATCTCAAAGCCTATGATGACAATCTTCACAGGGCGCTGACTGGGGTGAGCAACCAGCGGACTCTAGCCAATTTCGCCAGGGCGGCAGAACGTGTCGCCGAGCGTCCCGACCTGCCTCTGTTGGTGGCCAGTACCCTGCTAGTCCCTGGCTACATAGATGCTCGAGAGGTTGGCAGATTGGCAGCATTCGTCGCCTCCTTCGACCCAAGCATTCCCTACTCCCTCTTGGTATTCCATCCGCATTCCTTTATGCCGGACCTGCCACGGACCTCCGTCAGCCACGCCGAGGAATGCGAGCATGTGGCTAGACAGGCAGGGTTGTCCAATATGCACGTCGGCAACCGCTACCTGCTGTCTCGGGATTACTAAGCGGCCAGCCGCCTAGGGAGGTGTGGACAACCAAAAAGGAGCGACCGTCGGTGATCGGTGGCTCCTGAATGAGGTTGTTGGAAGAGCCTGCCGCTCAGTCGTCGCCGAGATCCTCGCTGAACAGCCGGACGAAGTCACCGTCAAAGTCGCGCAGGAACTGATAGACGTCCAGTACGTCATCGCCCGTGACGGCGGGGAGACCGCGAGCCCGTTCCAGTTCCTCAGGGGTGAGATCGGTAACGAATTCGATCTCCTCATCTTCTTTGACCATGGCCAGGATGATCCCTTGGGTGCCACAGTGGTGGCAGGAGACCATCAGCATCCACAGTTGCTCCTGCTGCCCCATCACCGCCACGTCTTCCTCATCATACTCCTCTGAGCAGACGACGCAGCTGATGTTGTCAAGCAGTTGTCTTACAAACCCGTAGTCGGACGAGTTTTTGTTAATCCTTCTCATCGGCGGGTTGATCCTTGTCGCTATCCCCCTCGTCCTGGCTGACCACGTCCACCCTGATCAACGGAGCAACGTCAGACAGGAGTCGGATGGGGACCGTGTACGTACCTAGCTGTCTGATGGGCTCCTCCAGCTCTATCTTGCGCCGCTCGATGGGCAGGCCTGTTTCCTTCTCCACGGCTTCGGCTATGTCGCCGCTGGTAACGGAGCCGTACAGGCGCTCCTTCTCCCCGGTCTTGGCTTGAATAGTCAAGTGGAGGCCGTCGAGTTCCCCAGCCAGCCGCCGCGCGTCCTCCTCAAGCTGCTCGTGACGCCTGGCCTGCGCTTGGCCTTTCTGCTCCACTTGATGCAACGCTGCCTCGGTAGCAGGCACCGCCAGCCCCTGGGGTATCAGATAGTTCCGAGCGTGCCCCTCGGCCACCTTGCAGACCTGTCCTGCGTTGCCCAGCCTGGCTACGTCTTTGAGCAGAATCACGTCCATGGAGGTACCTCATTTCTAGAGCGTCAGCTCCATTGTACCGCAGAAGGAGAGAAACCTCAAGCCAGCACCTGTGAGGTGTGGAGAAAGACTGCTGAAGGCAGACAAGACGTCGCTTTGTGTGCTATCTCGAACTGTGGATGGGGTGGCGGAGCGAGCCGATGCGCCCCCCCGCCGCGCGCACGGCTCAGATATGGGTGATCAGCAGCCTGGACAGCGCTGCCAGTCACCAGTGCGCTATGATATAATACTCAGCGCTGTGAAGATGACGGGTGTGAGGTCAAGCGTACGAGCGGGACCCTGGGGAACCCTCTGGCGAAGCGACAGGCCTGTTCCCTGGGTCACAGCCCTGGTTTTGGTCGCCTTCGTCCTCCGCACCGCGCGGTTGGATTTCCAGCCCCTGTGGTGGGATGAGGGATGGACCGTATACTTCGCCACCGCCGATATCCCTGCCATGGTGGCCCGCACCGCGATCGACATCCACCCACCCTTCTACTATCTTCTCCTCCATTTCTGGGTTTTGATCACCGGGGTCAGTGCAACCTCGGTCCGTCTGTTCTCCGTAATGGCCGGTACCTTATCGGTCCCTCTCGTCTACGTGGTGGGCCGACGGCTCATCGGCCAGACAGCGGGCCTCATCGCCGCGTTGGTCATGGCCCTGGCTCCCTTTCACGTCTACTACTCGCAAGAAGCCCGGATGTACGCGTTGGTGACGCTCCTCGTTTTGGCCTCTGTCTACGTCTTCCTTTCTCTGCTGGAGAGACATCGCTTGGGGGTGTCTAGCTGGAGATATTGGGTGCTCTATGTCTCTCTTGCCGCCATGGCCATGTACACCCAGTACTATGCGGCTTTCATCGTCCTGGCCCTCTCCGTGTTCATCATCCTTCGTTTTGGCCGATTCGGAGGGATGCTGCCCAGGTGGGCTGCCGCACATGCCCTGTTGTTGGTTCTATACCTGCCCTGGCTGCTGTATGCCGGACCCAAGCTGGTATCCTATGTCGAGAGCAAGCTGGTCAAGGAGGGCGACATATCAAGGGGCTTGTGGGCCTACTTCCGCGATCATCTGGTGGCTTTCTCCGTTGGACACCCCAGCGACCTCCGGTTTGCTCTTTCCGGGCTGGCCGCTGTGCCGGTGGGCCTGGCCGTACTAAGTGTAGTGGCCCTCCTGGTGGCCCGTCGCCGGCGCCTGGACCCGCCTGGCGACAGAGCCGAGGGGATCCTCTTTGCAGTCACCTACATGTTGGTCCCCCTTTCCTTAGGGTATCTGGTCAACCTCCGGTATCCCTTCACCTCGCCGGGCATCGAGCGTCTCTTTCTCCTCTCAGCCCCGGCCTTCTTCCTTCTGGTAGGGGCAGGGCTGTCCTGGCTGAGAGAGCAGTGGCGCGTGCCTGGGGCGGTGCTGCTGGCGCTGGTGGTCGGGATGAGTGCCTTGCCTCT
>DATEXS010000359.1:0-8037 GCA_035256725.1 Anaerolineae bacterium | reverse complement strand
GCGTTCTCCTGATCGGCGTCCTTTTGCTGGCGTTGGCCCTGCGCCTGTGGGGCCTCGACGCTAAGGGCCTGTGGCAGGATGAGATCTTCACCGCTGCCATTGCCTCCCCCCAGAACAGCCTCGCTGAGGTGGTTTCGATTCCCTTATACAATACCGCTCTGCCCGCGCCCCCGCTCTACTTCCTGGTTACCCATTTCCTGCTGCGCCTGGGTGATAGCGATTTTGTGCTCCGTTTCCCCGCGTTAGTCTTTGGTATCCTGGGGGTGGTTGCTACCTACCCTTTGGGAGCCCGGATCTTTGGCCGGGTGGAAGGCGTCGCCGGCGCCTTGTTCGTGGCTGTTGCTCCCTTTCACGTACGGTATTCCCAGGATGCCCGATTCTACACCCTGCTGGTTTTTCTCTCCCTGGTCTCTGTGTATGCCCTGTATCGGGCGGTCCAACATAGGGGACGGGCCTGGTTCATCATTTTCACCGTTGCCAGCACGCTGAATGTGTACAACCACCTGTTTGCTTTCCTGGTTCTGGGAGCGGAGGTGGTCTTCGTGTTGGGGCTGTGGGTGGCGGGGTCCGCCGCGAGAGCGGGGAGCAGGCGTGGCTCCGAAGGTACGGCGGAGGATTCTCTGACTTCCGTGGGCAAGCGCGAGCTATTGGCTTTCGCCATCAGCTTGGCTATTATTGCCCTGGCCTATGCGCCCATGGTCCCCCATCTCTGGCGAGGGTTGAGCGGGACCAAGGGGTTGGGAGATGGGGGCGCAGGGCTGACCCTGGATGCCGTCCCTCTGTTTCAGGCATTGGACAGCTGGGGTCTGGGCTCTGGGTGGAGAATCCTGATTCTCCTGCCGCCTTTCGTTCTGGGAGCGGTCGCTTCGGCGAGAGCCGAGCGTCGAGCGCTGTGGCTGTTGTGCTGCTGGACGCTGGTTCCTTTCGCGGTGCTGCTGGTCCAGGCTGGCCACGGGTTTCGCCCCCGCTACGTGCTGTTTGTGCTTCCGTTGTACCTCCTGTTCGCGGCTAAAGGGTTGACCGCTACGGCTAGTATGCTGGGACAGCGCTTGGGGCGGGGTAGCAGTGTTCAAAGGCTTGGCACGGTGGCTGGCCTGGTGATGCTCATTGCTTTGTTGACCGCCCCGTCGCTACAGGCGTACTATGAGGAGGACAGGGCGGACTGGCGATCCGTGTCTTCCCTGGTGGCGTCGCAGATTGTCCCCGGGGACGTGATTGTCTCGCCCGGCCCTTTCCCGCGGGTAGTGATGCCGCGCTATGAGAGGAGCCTGGAAGAGGCGACTTTCGTCATCGGTGGCAGCGAGGCCTTCATGGCCCGAGAGGAAGGTGCAGGCGGCGTCTGGTTCGTGGGCCCAGCCCGGGAGAAGATGGAGGCCATAGACGCAGAACTCACCGAGTCGTTGGGATCCTTCTTCAAAGTGGTGTTTGAGGTGGACGATACGACTGTTGTTCGAGGCAGGGCCTTGAAGATAGCGCCCGTGATGTACGACGATCTATGGGTGCTGTACCTGAGGGAGGGCTTGGCGCCCCAGGAGGTCGTCCAGCGGTATCGTCGGGCGCTGGAGGTTGTGCCGGACTCTGTGGCGGCTTCCATAAGTGTCACCTTGGGGGATTGGCATAGGTCGGAAGAGCAATTTGAGGAGGCTATCGCAGAGTATCGGCAAGCCGCTGCGCTGAATCCGCGGGCGCCAGGGCCTCACTATGGCCTGGCCCTGGTCTACGAGGCTCAGGGCCTGCAAGAGCAATATGAGATGGAGTGGCGTCTCTACGAGGAGTTGAGCGTTGGCTGATGGCCGAGCCTGATCTGACCAAGGCTGGCGCGCCTGAGGGGGCCTCACCAGGGGTGGGCACCTTCCTCCGGCGACACTGGCACCTGTTGTTGCTGGGGTTGCTGATCGCCGCTCATTTGGCAATCAACTGGGCCTGGCTGTCCACCAATGTGGTGATCCTGGGCTGGGACAGGCCTCGCCATCTCATCGAGAGCCTGGTCTACAACGACATCCTGGAGCAGGTTACGCTGCGCTCGTTGTTCGAGGCCTGGACCCACAGCGGCTACTATCCCCCGTTGTATCACCTAGCCATGGTGGCTTCCTACAAGCTTTTTGGCGTCTCCATGGACGTGGCGGTTTCGGTCAACATGGTCTTCCTGGCCCTGTTGCTCATCGCGGCCTACGGGATAGGGTCCCGAATGGGGGGCAGGGGAGCTGGCCTACTGAGCGCCTTCGTCACCTCCAGCTTGCCCATGATCTTTGGCATGTCTCGATACACCTACATCGAGTTTGCCCTGACGTCCATGGTTGCGGTGAGTTTCTGGCTGCTTCTGCTGAGCGAGGGATTTCGCCACAAGCGGTATAGCCTTCTTCTGGGAGCTTGCGCGGGGGTGGGTCTGCTGACCAAGTGGACCTACGTTCTCTTCGTGCTCCCAGCGCTGGCGATGGTGGTCTGGAGGGCAGGAGTTCTGACCCGTGCGAGAACAGGCCTGCGGAGTCTGCGCCTGGATTGGCGCTGGGCGGGAGTCTCCGCAGGAGCTGGAGCTGCCCTGACTTTGGTCTGGTATTTGCCCAACCTGGACCGGGTGGGGCAGCTTCCTGTGGGCCACCTGCTGTTGCCCATCGCCTGGCTCTTCCTTACCGGGCTGATCTACGTCGCGAAGCAACCCGGGAGTCTAGGCTGGAACCTGGCAGGCAGCTTGTGGCTATGCCTGGTGGTTGCCGGGTCGTGGTATCTGCCCAGAATCGACTTTGTCAACCATACGTTCTTGATCGCCTGGGGCAGGCCAGAGCGCCAGAAGTGGGCCTTCGGTTACTACCTGGACTACCTGATACGCGAGGAACTGTCGCCAATCTACATGGTGCTGCTGCTCCTGGTGAGCGTGGCCCTGCTGCTGTTGGCCTGGAGGAGCCTCAGGCAGGGGAACATGTTGAGGCGGACGCTGCGGAGCGACTTTCTGCTGCTGTTCCTGTGGATCGTCGTGCCCTATCTGGTCCTCTCGTTTCGTCCCAGCTCCAGACACTCCCGTTTCATCATGCCCATCCTACCGGCGCTGGCGGTGCTGATCGCCTACGGGATCTACCGGCTCCGCTGGGCCAAGTTGCGGCTGGCCGCGGTAGCGCTGGTGGTCCTGCTGGGCGGCGCGCAGTGGCTAACTCTCTCCTTCGACAGCCTGGCGTGGCTGCGTGAGGCCGCGGCAGCGGGACCGGTGAATCTGTTTGCCCACAGGTTCCAGAACCAGTTGCCCAGCTCGGGAGATACCGACCGCCGGTACTGGGTGGTGCCTGACATCCTGAAGTACATCTCGGACCAGGCCGAGATACGCGGCCGGCCTTTGGAGCTGGCCATGCTGGTCAATACGCGCCAGGTGCACGACGAGCACTTCCTCTATCTGATCTACACTGATTTCCCCAACGTGAGGCTGCGGGAGCTAGCCCAGAACTGGACCGGAAGGCCAGCATATCCTCAGCTTTTTGAAGTGGACTACGTGGCTGTGCCTTCCGCCAACCCCGATCACAGGCTGGATCCGGAGTCCCTGGAGGTGGTGGAGATGCTCCTGCAGGGCCCTCCGACGCTTTTCCAGGAGGCTTTCCGGCTGGCCAGAGAGTACCCGCTCCCAGACGGGGACATCATCTACGTGTACGAGAAGACGCTTGAGCTCTCAGAAGGCTACGAGGCGGAACCGTACGAGGCTCTGGGAGAGGACCTGCAAGTCCAGCTGGGGGACGGCGGAGTCCTACTTCTCCACTCCCAACATCAGGTGCCCTTGCTAGGGCGGTATTATGTCGGGCGCCCAGACCTGGTGGTACTTCCAGAGATGGAGGGTGGCGACAAGAGTAGCGTGGTCCAGATGGTTCGGGAGGCAGTAGCCGGACACCAGCGGGTGGCCACCGTCTTCGAAGCTGGGCAGGGCGAGGAGATGCAGTCCATCGTGGGCCAGTGGCTGAGTGAGAACCTCTTCCAGGCCCTGGATTCCTGGTATGGTCCCGCGCGTGTGACGCTGTACGACTCCGGATCAGCGGTGAGTGACCGTGGCTCGAATCGCTCAGTCGAGGCCGAGTTCGGAGGGGAGATCACGCTGCTGGAGCACAGCCCGCTTCCGCAGAGCATGGTGGCTGGCGAGATCTTGCCCCTCACTCTCGTGTGGCAGGCCAGCGGGATTGTCCAACATGACTACAACGTCTTCCTGCACCTGATCGATGCGGAAGGAAACCTGGCTGCGCAGCGAGACAGCAAACCTGTGGGAGGGTGGCGGCCTACCACAAGTTGGGCCCTGGGCGAGGAGATCCGGGACAACCACGGCGTTCTGACGACCAGCAGTCTGCCCGCCGGAGAGTACGAGCTCGTCCTGGGCCTGTATGATGACCACGGACAACGTCTGCCGGTCCTGGATGAGGACGGGCAGACCGTGGGCGACAAGATGTCGCTGGGGACGGTCAAGGTTCTGGCCCCTTGTTTTTGCGCCGGCAGGGAAGAGACCACGGAGACCGTGAAGTACGACGACTCTGACGAGGAGTGATGGCCTGGCGTAAGCGAGCCTGTGACCCAAGCTTGTTGGCCGGTCTGGTATGGGCGTTCATTTTGCTGTACGTCCTGCTCTTCGGTTACCTGACGGTCTTGAAACACGAGGCGTTCGAGACGACGGCCTTCGACCTGGGCAACATGGACCAGGCGGTATGGAATAGCCTCCGCGGCAGGTTCCTGCCTTTCACCAACTGGGGGGAGGAAGGCACCCGGCTGGCCTACCATGTGGACCCTATCTTGATCTTGATCTCGCCGCTATACCTCATCTACAGCGATCCGCGCACCTTGCTCATTCTCCAGACCGTCGTTGTGGCCTTGGGTGCCTGGCCCATCTACCTGCTGGCCCGCGAGAGACTGGGAGGCAGCCCGGCTGCCCTGGTGTTCCCGCTGGTCTACCTTCTGTTTCCGGCGCTCGAGGCCGCCAACATGTTCGATTTCCACCCCACGACGTTGGTGGCTGGCTTCTTTCCCTACGCCTTCTACTTCCTGGAAAAGCGGAGATATGCGCTCTTCTTCTTGTTCGCCGTGCTAATCATGGGCTGCAAGGAGGAGATGCCCTTGCTCGTCGTCATGTTGGGGATCTATGCCCTCCTGAGGCAGCGCAACTGGCGGGTGGGCACAGCAGCCATCGCCCTGGGACTGGCCTGGTTCGTCGTCGCGGTGTACGTGATCATCCCTCACTACAATCCAGAGGGACGCTCTCCCTATCTAGGGGCCTACAGCCACCTGGGACAAGGGCCAATGGGGATAATCAAGACCGCGATCACCGACCCGATGGCCTTAGTGCGGACGCTTCTTGCCAGGGAGAAACTGGTGTATCTGCGGGACCTCTTCCTGCCGGTCGGGTTTCTGTCCCTTTTTGGTTTGCAGGTGCTGTTCTTGGCGGTGCCCACGCTGGGTATCATCCTGCTGAGCGGCGACCCTCAGGTGTACACGCTGGAGAAGTTCCACTACGCAGCTCCTCTGGTGCCCGTCGTAGTGCTGTCCGCCGCCTATGGTGTGGCTTTCCTGAGTCACAGTATGGCCAGCAGGTGGCGCATCCCCGGAGAGAGGATTGTGTACGCCCTGTCCGGCTTGGCGCTCTTCTGCTCTGTCGTCTACCATGGGGCCAGGGGCTTCACCCCGCTGGGAGGCAACTTCTCGCTGCCAAAGACTACCCCACACGACCGTCTGGCTTCAGAACTCATAGCCATGGTGCCCCAGGATTCGGCAGTCTCTGCGCAGTCAAAGCTCAATCCCCACCTCAGCCAGCGGGAGACGATCTACATGTTCCCCAAGGTGGAGGATGCGGAGTACGTGCTCTTCGACGTGACTGCCGATTCGTGGCCCATCCATCCCAACGACCAGTGGCGGCTCTACAGGTCCTTGGTGGACGAGGAGGGCTTTGGGGTGTTGGCGGCGAAGGACGGATATGTACTCCTGCGCCGCGGTCTGCCTGGCGCGGACCAGTTGCCCGATGAGTTCTATTCATTCGCGCGACGCCAGGACCCGGAGATGCAGTATGCTGCGGTGATTGAGTTTGGCGGTGACCTTCGGTTGCTGGGGTTCGATTTGGTCGAAGACGCAGGCGGAACGAGTCTGACCACCTACTGGCAAGCCCTGCACAATCTGGAGGCGGACTACCATATCTATCCGTTTTTCTTCGACCCAGCGGGCAGGGTCATCGAGGATACAACGCTGCGCCCGATGACCACCGCCATCTGGTATCCTACTAGCCTCTGGAAACCTGGGGAAACGGTCTGGATGCAGACGCTGCCCTGGGACGTGGGCTCGGATTTCCGCATCGGGCTGGGCGTCGTGGAAGGGGGCGACTGGTCTGAAATGCAGAAGAGAGTGCCGGTCGCCATCGTAAGCTCCACGCTCCAGGCATATCTTCTCGATGAGGGCACAGCCGTGCAATTGGCTGAAGTCAGGGCAGGGGAGGTCCTCGCGCCTTGAATGAGCTGCCCTGTGCCTACTCTTTGTCGTCGCTGAAGGAAGAGCCTTTTGGCGCCAGCACCAGAGTCGCGCTCGCTGAGTCTGCCCTGGTGGTGGGCAGGTATGAGTTGGGAAGCACGGAGAGGCTTCCTGCTGACAATGAGACTGGGGTGGCTTGGCCCCATAGCTGGGCAAAACTGACCGCAGTTCGGGTGGAGGAATAGTGAGGGACAGGGTAGTCGATCTGCTGAAGATAGTCGTGAGTGTGGGTCTGCTGGCGCTCCTCCTGTGGAAAGTGGGCTGGCGGGAAACGTGGGCAACGATAAGGCAGATCGATCCCAGGTACCTGCTCGCGGCGTGGCTCCTCTACCTGTTCAGCATGGTGCTCAGGGCTTATCGCTGGCAGGTGCTGCTGCGGATCCAGAAGCTGACAGCGTCCCTCTCCAGGCTAACCTCCCTTTACTTCATAGGCACCTTCTTCAACAGCGTGCTGCCCACCGGCTTCGGCGGAGACGTGGTGCGCGTTCTTGAGCTGACCAAGGATAGCCATCAGGGGACGGAGGCCATGGGCACGGTGGTGGTGGACCGGCTGTGCGGCTTCGTGGTTCTTTTCGTGATGGCCTGCCTGGCGCTTCCCTTCAGCTATCGGGTCATCCCTGCCTTGGTTACGGCGACGATCCTGGTAATCACTATCGTGACCTTGCTAGGCGTGTGGATGGCGCTGAGTGACCGCGTGTGGGGCTGGCTATGTAAGTTACCCTTGCTAGGGCGGCTGCTGGACAGGCCGAGAGTACAGCACTTTCGCGCCTCCATTGCCGCGTACCGCACCCCGGCCATTGCTAATGCGCTACTAGCGTCGTTGGTGTTCAACGTTCTGCTGATGGTCATCAACTACCTGGTGGCCCTGGGGCTCGGGGTGAGGATATCGCTGTGGTATTTTTTCATCTTCATACCGATCATCTCTTTTCTGCTGACCCTGCCCATCTCTTTCAGTGGGTTGGGGTTGCGGGAGGGAGGATACATCCTCCTGTTTGGCCAGGCTGGCGTGCCCAGCTCCCTGGCCCTGGCCATGTCCCTCTGCATCTACGCGATGGCGGTGGTTACCGGGCTGATCGGAGGGCTGCTATACGCGCTGCAAGGCTATCGCGGCCTGGGTCAGAGAGCGGGGTAGGGGGTGGCAGCGCGATTTGTCATCTATGGTGACCTGTCTGCACACACGCCTACGTGGCCGGAAGTCTTGCGCCGTCCGGTCTCGAACAGGCCTTTGCCGACGTCCCTCGCCTTTTCTTCACGCTCCCCTTGAGCGGTGAGATCATGGCTCGTAGCATCATCCGCGCGCATCGGGAATTGTGGGCAGTCCTGATAGCCTTTCTCCTGTTGGGAGGGGTCTACAGCACGGTCACCCCCCTCTTTGAAGCCCCCGACGAGATCCAACACTACTTCCACATCAAGCACATCGCCGATGGGAAGGGTCTCCCCGTTCTCAGGCCAGAAGAGGAGGTATTGTATGGGCAGGAGGGTGGGCAGCCTTCGCTGTACTATGCCCTGGGTGCCTTGACCACCTTCTGGATAGACACTGATGACGCTGAGGGTCTCCTGGACTAC
>DATEXS010000358.1:0-11071 GCA_035256725.1 Anaerolineae bacterium | reverse complement strand
GGCGGTGCTGGGTTTCCTGCCGGCGTCAAGTGGGGGTTCGCCCGCAAGACACAAAGTTGGCCCAAGTACGTGATCTGCAACGCGGACGAGGGAGACCCTGGCGCCTTTATGGACCGCTCGGTCCTCGAAGGAGACCCTCATTCGGTTATTGAGGGCATGATCATCGCGGCATACGCCATTGGCGCTCGCTATGGGTACATCTACTGTCGAGCAGAATACCCTCTAGCCATTCGACGCCTCATCATCGCTCTGGAGCAGGCCAGGTCCCTGGGCCTCCTGGGTGAGAAGGTGCTGGGATCGGACTTCGATTTTGATCTCCAGGTCAAGGAAGGGGCCGGGGCCTTTGTCTGCGGTGAAGAGACCGCACTGATGAGTTCAATCCAAGGCGAGCGAGGTCAGCCGTGGCCACGACCACCGTACCCGGCCGTCTCAGGCCTGTGGGGACAACCTACCAATGTGAACAACGTCAAGAGCTACGCGTACACGCCGCGCATCATCCGCATGGGCGCAGACTGGTTCAAGAGCCTGGGGACTGAAGGTAGCCCTGGTACCGCTGTCTTCGCCTTGACGGGAATGGTCAACCGCACAGGATTGATTGAGGTGCCGATGGGCATCACCCTGCGGGAGATCATCTACGACGTGGGCGGCGGCATTGCGTCAGGCCGCGAGTTCAAGGCCGTGCAAACCGGCGGTCCATTGGGAGGTTGCCTGCCTGAGGAGCACCTGGACACCCCTGTGGACTTTGACTCTTTGGTGAAGGCAGGCTCGGTCATGGGTTCTGGCGGGATGATCGTCGCCGACGAGAGCACCTGTATGGTCGAGTTTGCCAAGTACTTCATGAAGTTCGTCTGTGACGAAAGCTGTGGCAAGTGCCCACCGTGCCGCATCGGCAGCACGCGCATGCTGGAGGTGTTGCAGCGCATCACCGCCGGCGAGGGAGAATCCAGTGATCTGGACGAGATCCGGCGAATGGCAAAAGGGATGCGTCAGGGTTCCTTGTGCGCCCTGGGACAGTTAGCCCCGGCGCCTGTGATATCCACCCTGTTACACTTCGAAGACGAGTACAGGGCCCACATCGAGGGGAGGTGCTGCCCGGCGGGCAGTTGCCGCGCCTTGATCACTTATCAGATCGACCCGGACCTCTGCACCGGCTGCATGGTGTGCGCCCGCAACTGCCCGGTCACCGCCATCAGCGGCAAGAAGCGCGAACCTCATGTCATCGATCCAGAGCTCTGTGAGCGCTGTGGCCTGTGTAAAGATGTCTGCAAGTTCGACGCCGTCATCGTCAGGTAGTTGCGCGGGGTGAGAATCATGAATGTCAGGCTGACTATCAACGGCAGAGAAGTAGAGGCTCCCCAGGGAACCACCATTCTGGAAGCTGCGCGCATAGCGGGCATCAACATCCCCACTCTGTGCCATCACCCTGACCTGACCAACGTGGGCGCCTGCCGCATGTGCGTGGTTTCGGTGGATAACGCACGGGGCCTCCAGACCGCGTGCACCACGCCTGCAACCGAAGGAATGGTCGTCAACACGGAGAGTGACGAGGCGCGCGAAACGCGCAAGTTCGTCTTGGAGATGCTGCTCACCGACCACCCCAACGACTGTATGACCTGCGAGGCAAACGGCGATTGCGAGCTTCAGGATATTGTCTACGACTACGGAGTAGAATGGCCCCAGCACACCGGCACTCGCCATTCCTATGAAATCGATTCCGACCCTAACCCCTTCGTGTTCATCGATCGCAATAAGTGCATCCTGTGCGGGCGCTGCGTCCGTGCGTGCAGTGAGATTCAAAACCGTGATGTCTGGAACTTCGCCCAGCGTGGCTTCAAGACAAAGCTCGTCGCCGGCGCCGACCAGTTCATGCTGGATGCCCGCTGTGAGAGCTGCGGGCAGTGCGTGGCCTACTGCCCTGTCGGCGCGCTCCACGACAAGATGAGCCTGGGCCTCGGCCGCCCCAATCAGGTGGCCAAGGTACGGACCACTTGTTCCTACTGTGGCGTGGGTTGCACCTTCGACCTGAACGTGCGAGACGGCAAGATCGTGCGGGTCACCTCTTCCGAGGACTCGCCCGTAAACGGGCTATCGCTCTGCGTCAAAGGGCGCTACGGCTATGACTACGTTCACCACCCCGACCGTCTGACCCGTCCGCTAGTGCGTTCCAAGTGGCTCTCGGCTGTGGAAGAGAGAGTGGAGGCCGGAGACTGGCGGGCCCACGATCCCGACTCGCCAATCTCCGATCCCGAGGCTCTGGTGGAAACCGACTGGGATACCGCGCTGGACCTGGTCGCTGACAAGTTCACAGAGGTCAAGAACAAGCATGGTCGCGATGCACTGGCCCTGATGGCATCCGCCAAGTGCACAAATGAGGAGAACTACCTCTTCAACAAGCTGACGCGACAGATACTGGGGACCAACAACATCGACCATTGTGCCCGGCTTTGACATAGCGCCACCGTCGCCGGTCTGGCGACCAGCTTTGGCAGTGGCGCGATGACCAACTCCATCCGGGACATCGCCGAGGACAGCCAGTGTCTCTTCGTTATCGGCAGCAACACCACCGAGCAGCACCCTGTGATCGGCACCAGGCTTCGGCAGGCCAAGCGCCATCGTGGGGCCAAACTCATCGTGGCCGACCCACGCCGGATCGACATCGCTGACTATGCAGACCTGCACCTGCGGCACAGGCCAGGGACCGACATCGCCCTGCTCAACGGGTTGATGCACGTCATTATCCGTGAAGGCTGGCAGGATGAGGAGTTCATCGCCCAACGGACCGAGGGCTTTGAGGAGCTGAAGGCGGTCGTGGAGAGGTATTCGCCCGAGATGGTCAGCGAAATCACGAGCGTCCCGGCCGAGGACATCGAGAGGGCCGCCCAGATGATGGCCCAGAACCGGCCTGGTTCCTTGCTGTACGCCATGGGCATCACCCAACACACCGTGGGCGTGCAGAACGTAATGAGCTGCGCCAACTTGCAGATGCTCCTCGGCAACATGGGCTTGCCCGGCGGTGGAGTCAACCCACTGCGTGGACAGAACAACGTACAGGGGGCCTGCGATCTGGGCAGCTTGCCGAACGTGTATCCTGGGTATCAGGCGGTGACAGACCCGGCTATCCAGGAGAAGTTCGAGGTGGCATGGGGTGTGCCTCTATCTGACCAGGTGGGGCTGACTGTCACCGAGATGCTGTCAGCCGCGGAACGAGGAGAGGTGCGCTGCCTCTATGTCATCGGTGAGAATCCCATGATCACGGACCCGGACCTCAATCACGTGCGTCAGGCCCTCGAGCAGACTGAGTTCCTTGTGGTGCAGGATCTGTTCATCACCGAGACCTGCCGCTTCGCCGATGTCATATTCCCGACGGCGAGCTTCGCCGAGAAGGAGGGCACCTTCACCAGCACCGAGCGGCGGGTGCAACGCGTGCGCAAGGCGCTTGATCCGCCTGGCGAAGCCAGAGACGACGGTTGGATTGTTGCCGAGTTGGCCAGGAGAATGATCACCCGGGGCGCCGCCAAACCCAGTAGAGATGCCCCGCACGCCGGCTGGGACTATCGATCAGCCGCCGAGGTGATGGCCGAGGTCAACGCCCTCTCGCCGAGCTACGCGGGCGTCACCTACGAGCGGCTGGATGAGGGTGCCCAACTCCAATGGCCGGTCCCCAGTGAGGATCACCCTGGCACGCCCATTCTGCACGTGGGCAAGTTCAGCCGGGGGTTGGGGCGATTTGTTGCGGTGGATCACGTGGAACCGGACGAATTGCCGGACGACGAATACCCACTCATGTTGACCACCGGCCGTGTCATCTACCATTGGCATGGAGGAGAGATGACGCGCCGTGCCCGCAACCTGAAGGCGATGTACCCTGAGGCGCTCATCGAGATCAACCCTGAGGACGCCCAGAGGGCAGGGATCGAGGACGGGAACCTGATGAAGATCGCCTCGAGGAGGGGGGAGATCGTGGCCAAAGCAGAAGTGACTGACCGGGTGGATCCGGGGCTGGTTTTCGCAACCTTCCATTTCCCTGAGTCGGCGGCCAACTTTCTCACCAATCCAGCACTGGACCCGATGGCCAAGATACCAGAGTACAAGGTCTGCGCGGTGCGCGTGGAAGCCGCTTAACCCACTCTCTCTGGGGCTGACACCGTTCCGCACGATACTGGCCCACACCCAAGGGTCACCCAACTAGGGTGGCCTTTTCTTCTTCCTTCGGGCGGCTCCAAACGCGTTCCCCTCGGAATGGGACAAGGAGGTAAAGCCCAGGACGCGCCCCTGGAGCGGCCTGGCACAACGGTGCTCGGGTCTGCACTGCGCTGAACATCATGGTCACTCGGATAGCATGCTCTGAGCTATGCCAAGAGTCGCGCGCAATAGCAACATGCATTACAATCGTGGAAGCAAACCGCCTGTCGGTAGGCGCGGCATAGGATCACGGTCTTCAAAGCTCAGGCTCTCGTGAACGTAGCATCACTGCTATCGTACCGCTTCAAGGGTCCCATGAGGAGGTAGAGAATGAGAGGACTAGGAGAGAAAAAGGCCGGAACCTCGAGCGCACTCCTCTTGACAGCCTACTTCATGGCGCTGCTTGCCTTGCCTATGGCATCGCCGCTCTTGGCCTCAGATAGGAGCCCTTCGCCGCCACAGCGCCCCCCGGGGGATGCTCCCTGGAGCCCCAACGAGAGGGTCAACGATGACGCCGGAACAGGACCACAGACATTCCCCTCGATCGCCGTCGACCCCCGGGGTAACGCCTATGCGGTGTGGGTGGATCTCCGCCCCGAGTGGGGGGTCTACTTTGCCTACCGGCCCGTCTGCGGCACTTGGACCGCCAATGTCAGAGTGGACGAAGATACCGAGACCGCGACGGGCAAGCAGTGGCCCTCCATCGCCGTGGACACCGAAGGCAATGCGTATGTGGTATGGCTCGACAACCGCAATGGAGACTGGGATGTCTATTTCAGCTACCGGCCAGCAGATGGTGCGTGGAGCGCCAACGTCAAGGTTAGCGACGAAGCAGCGCTTCATGATGCCTACACCCCCGACATCGCGGTGGACTCCAACGGCAACGCGTACGCGGTGTGGGAAGTATCATACGACGGAAACCCTGGCATCTACTTCTCCTATCGCCCCGCTGGTGGGGCGTGGGGGAGCAGCATCAAAGTGAACCAGGAACCCGGTGGAGCGACATCCAGTCCCTCCATAGCCGTGGACCCCGACGGCAACGCGTATGCCCTCTGGTCTGAAGGGCGGGCTACCCTACCCGATGTGTACTTTTCCTATCGCCCTGCCGGGGGCACCTGGGGAGCAAGTGTCAGGGTGAACGACGACACCGGGGGAGCTCGACAGATCTGGCCCGACATCGCCATAGACGCTGAGGGCAACGCCTACGCCGTGTGGGACGATTGGCGCAGCGGGCTCACCCAACTCTACTTCGCATACCGCCCTGCCGGAGGGGCCTGGGGCCCCAATGTCAGGGTGAACGACGACGGGACGGCGTACACCATCCTGTATCCCTCTGTCTCGGTGAGTCCTGGCGGAGATGCCTATGCCGTGTGGATGGACCTGCGGAACGGAAACGGGAATCATGACATCTACTTCTCCTATCGTCCTCCCGGGGGTTCCTGGGGAGCCAACGGTAGGGTGAACGACGATACCGGGCGAGCATACCAGGGACAGGCCTCCATCGCCGTGGACCCGAGTGGCGGCGCTTACGCGACGTGGCTGGACAATCGCAACGGGAATGCTGATATCTACTTCTCTCACCTTGGCATGACGATCCCTGCCTTGGGCGACCTGGTGTGGCAAGACACCAACTGGAACGGCATCCAGGACTCGAGCGAGCCCGGGGTGCAGGGAATTGCGGTTGACTTGTTCGCGACCATGGACTGCGGTGGTACGCCGGTCGATAGCGCTACCACCGATGCGAACGGCAACTACAGGTTCTGTGCGGCCCCAGGCAGCTACTGCGCGGAGTTCTCTGGTATCCCTCAGGGCTGGGTCTTCGCCCCCCAGAACCAGGGAGTGGATGACGCGCTTGACTCTGACGCCAACCAAGCTACCGGGCGGATACGGAACATAGTCATGGTGGAAGGTACGGGAGACTTCGATCAGGACGTTGGTCTACAGGTGGGACAGGAGTTCGTTCCCGAGTTGGGCTCTCTAGTCCTGTTGACCGAGGGACTGATGGGAATGGCGAGTTACGCGATCGTGCGCCGTAGAGGGTAGCTCGTGCCCAGGCCAGGTTGACGCAGGCATAGCCTGGGATCCGGTTCTACAATGCCCTATCAACTGCCGGGGGGCGTCTGCCGAAGATTGCAAGGGAGGGACGGGCTTGAGCATGAACGAACACAACGAACTGGAATCGCTGTTCAAGAAGCAGGGTTACACAGACTTCAGGTGGATCGAGCCGAAAGACATCGTCGTGGCCCAGTGGGTGCGTTTGAAATGTACCTTCGGCTGCGGAGAGTACGGCCGGAACGCAGCTTGCCCGCCCAATGTGCCTTCAATCGAGGAGTGCCGCCAGTTCTTCCAAGGGTACAGCGCAGCGGCCGCCTTTCACTTCCAGGCCAGCCTGGAGAATCCCGAAGATCGCCATACCTGGTCAAAGGAGGTCAACCAGGCTCTTCTGAAGTTGGAGAGGGAGGTCTTCGTGGCCGGTTACTACAAAGCCTTTCTGCTCTTCATGGACTCCTGTTCCATGTGTGGTGACTGCTCAGGTGTAAGAGGGGAATGCCACAGCCCGAAACTCGCGCGGCCAACTCCCGAAGCAATGGGCATGGACGTCTATGCCACTGTCCGGAAGTATGGTTTTCCGATACAGGTCCTCAAAGACTATTCCGAAGCGATGAACCGCTACGCCTTCCTGATGATCGAATAGCTGCGGAAGGCACCCACCGAAGAACAGCGCGCCGACTCTGCCAGCGGAAAACTCCTCACCAAGCAGCGTGAGGAGTTTTGTAGTACGCGTATCACACAGCACGCTGGCGACCGCGATTCGAATTCCCTTGGGGGCACTTTCCAGATCCCTGTCAATTCCGACACGGGGAACGAGTATAGTCTCGTTCCCCCCGTTGCGCCCGTCCTCGAACGCGCATCGGCCGCCGATGCCGATGCACTCTGTGCCCTGCGGTCTGGCCTGGAGCACGGCCTCCCGAATGCTTCGGGTCGCTAGACAGCAAAGCTCTCCAGGACGGGCGTCAGGATGAACTGCATGCTGGGCGTGTACCGGCACTCCACCATCCGGCCCAGGTGCAGGTCCCGCAGCTCCTGTGAAATCCGATGGTCGCCGAGCTCGAGCTTGGCATCGCCCGTGTTCCTGGAGGTGGACTCCTCTCTCTCGGCGGCAATGCTCAGAGATCGGAGGAGGCGGCCGCCGCGAGCGTTGATCGAGTGCATTCTCGACCGGGGAACGGGTTGGGGCTGCCCTTTGCGCACCGTCAGGGTGAGGATGTGCTGTCCCGCCTCGCCTAGGCGACAGCTGACCCAGTCGCCGTCCTCCTTGAACTCGATGTCGGCCAGGAATTTCGGGTACGCGGCAGCCTCGATCCCCAGCGTGCAGGCGATCTCGGTGGTGACCGGAAGATGGAGGAAGTAGGTATCGAGCTCAGCCGGGACTGGCCAGAGAAGACCGGTGAACACCGGAGAAGGACGATTCAGGCTGACCGGAATAGAGATTCCCACCTCGTTGTAGGGACCGATGTCGCAAGCGCGGTATTCGTACGCTGCGATGAGCACCAGGGTGTGCCAAGGGGTGACGCGCAGGGGATAAAGGCGCTTGGACGGCAGCAGGAGGCTGACCTTCTCAAGCGGAGCCAGGAACACGGCCGTGAGCATTCTGGCGTCCTGGTAGAACCACGGAACGCCAACTGAGGTGTCCCGCCATGGGACCTGGACCTGCGTAACACCATCGAAGAATCCGGACGCTTTCATAGTGACCTCCCTCTGAGAAACAACCCGGCAGGAAGGCTCCCAACGAGAAGGCAACTCCTTCTCCGACCATCAGGCGTCGCGTTCGACCGTGTATTCGCTGTTAATGAGGCCCTGCTTCCGACGCCTGGGCTGGCCCGCCGCCGGCCTGCCGATCACGGCGGCGGACGGCTCCACTGCTCCCATGGTACCACAAACGCCCACGCATGTCCAGTACCGGCAGAATTGCTCTCAGAAGGCACCCGGGTTGCTCTGCACATCACAGCTCTCGCAGACTGGAAGGCGTGAGAGGTGGCTGGAGATGGGTGCTAGTGCCTTATTAGGGCATGAATCCAATGGGCAGGTGCGCCGCCCGGAACTCGGTGTGAGACACTTACCCGAAGTCCTCGGCCTACTATGTGGCCGGTCCGTAGTCGATTGTGCGGACTGTTATGCAGAACTCCCCCGGGGGTACGAACGCCCGCATACCCTACCTAGAGGACGTCAGGACTGCCAGGGTGGCGACCACGGCGGCCCCTAAGGTCCCTTGGGGGCACCTCCCATACCCCTGTCAATTCCAGAAGGGGGAATGCGATACAACCTCTGATCTTCCCGGGAGTCGGCGCCCAGCTCCAGGCCGACCAGGAGACCGATCTCCGACTGGCGCGCCGTCAGCATGATGATGGGCACGTCGCACTCGCAGCGGATGGCGCGGCACACTTCCAGTCCATCGAGCCGGGGCAGCATCAGATCCAGGATGATCAGATCCGGATGATCGCGCTGCGCGATGGCCAGCCTCTCCTCGCCATCGCGGGCGACCAATACCTGATAGTCGGCTCTACATAACAAGGCTTATGCGTATAGGTGACTACCCCAATCCTTCTTTGGCGCGCATGGTCTGCCGACGGCGTTCCCGCTTGTCCAGGACGCGCTTGCGGAGTCGCAAACTCGCCGGGGTCACCTCCAACAGCTCATCGTCACTCATGTATTCAATGCACATGTCCAGGCTCATTTCCTGGGGCGTGGTGAGCCGGATCTCGATGTCTTGGGTCGAGCTGCGCAGGTTCGTGAGATGCTTGGTCTTGCATACATTCACATCCAGATCGCGCGGCCGCTGGTGCATGCCAACCACCAGCCCCTCATAGACCTCCGCGCCCGGACCGATGAATAGGCTGCCCCGCTCCTCTGCAGCTTTCAGCCCAAAGGTTGTAGCCACGCCGGCTTCCCAGGCGACCAATGAGCCACGCGACCGAGAGCCGATGGGCCCGGCCAGCGGACCATAGCCAGAAAACAGGGTATCCATCGTGCCCATGCCGCGTGTGGCAGTCAGAAACTCGTAGCGAAAGCCCAGCAACCCCCGCGTCGGCACTTGATAGCTTGCCAGGACGCTGCCGTCGGTGGCGTCCATCATGTTGAGCATCTTGCCACGCCGCTTGCCCAGCATCTCCACCACTGCACCCACCGTGTCGCGCGGTGTCTGGATATGCACTTCCTCATAGGCCTCAAGAGTCTGGCCATCTGCGTCTTGGTGCAGGATCACCTTTGGACTCGAGACCTGAAACTCGTAGCCCTCGCGGCGCATGGTCTCTATGAGAATCGCCAGGTGCAGCTCACCGCGGCCTGACACAACAAACGTGTCGGCCTGCCTCGTGTCCTCCACTTGCAGCGAGACATTGTGGCGGACCTCGTCGAACAGACGCTCGCGCAGGCTGCGCGAGGTGCCCCAGCGGCCTTCCCGCCCTGCCAACGGCGACGAATTCACTGCAAAGTCCATCCGCACCGTCGGCTCATCCACCTTGATGACCGGCAACGCAACGGGGTTTTCCGGGTCAGCCAGCGTTTCGCCAATGGCCACATGCTCCAATCCGGCTATGGCCACAATCTCGCCTGCCTCCGCGCACGGGACCTCGACCCGGTTCAGTCCCTCGTGCACGTAAAGGTAGCGGGCGGTTTCGTTCCGTTGCTCCCCATTCACCATGAGGCGCGCAATGGGCTGACCGGCAGTGATGCGCCCTGCAAAGACCCGGCCGATGGCCGTCAGGCCACGATAGCTATCATGGTCCAGCGTAGTCACCAGGACCTGCAACGGAGCGTCCATGTCCACTCTCGGGCAAGGCAGTTCCCTCAAGATGGTGTCGACCAACGGCCTCAAGTCTGACTCCAGCTCGGGCGTCCTGCCCGCCTGGCCCGCCGTAGCCACAGTGTAGACCACGCCAAAGTCAGCCTGTGCATCCGTGGCTCCCAACTCGATGAACAGGTCGAACGTCTCGTTGAGCGCCCGATCCGCATCTGCGTGCCTGCGGTCCACCTTGTTGATCACCACAATGGCGCGATGTCCCATCTCCAGCGCCTTCTTCAGGACAAACCGGGTTTGGGGCATGGGGCCATCGGCTGCGTCCACCAACAGCAGCACCCCGTCCACCATGTTCATCACCCGCTCGACCTCACCGCCGAAATCCGCATGTCCAGGCGTGTCTACGATGTTGATCTTGACCCGCTGGTCAGTCTCCGCATCATACACGCTGATAGCCGTGTTTTTCGCCAGGATCGTGATCCCGCGCTCCCGTTCCAGATCGCCAGAATCCAGTACGCGCTCGGCTACCTGCTGGTTACTGCGGAAGACGTGCGCCTGCTTGAGCAGACCATCCACCAACGTCGTTTTGCCATGATCTACGTGCGCAATGATGGCAATATTGCGCAGATCGGTTCGTTCCACAAGCATGGTTAGAGCGCTCCCTCAACAAACTAGTTATTATAGTGTTTCTACACCAAGACGTCAACTTGTCGCCGCTGGCTGGCTAGGGCGGCATGCCCGCGCTTGCACGCTGGTCGGAGTGGCACCATCTGCAGTGATCGCCTGGCGCTGTCGTCCTCCCAGCAGGTCCAAAGGCCGCTGGTCCGCAGCCCGCAGTTGTGCAAGTAGCCGGCGCTGACCTGGCTGAAGCTCCCGGCCAGGATGTAGTCTCACCCGGCCAGCAGTCCGGCGTCCGGCTGGCCGCTGTCCTGCCCAGCGAGTAGGCTCCACGGCTGCTGAAGGTCCCCCCACCAAACCCCGGTTGGTTGACCGGCCTCAGGACCGCTCCCCGCGACTAGCCCGAAGACCCGGGTGGCCAACTTGACTGCTCTTGGCGACCGTGCTCTAATAAGCACCTTGGCCATACTGGAG
>DATEXS010000357.1:0-6229 GCA_035256725.1 Anaerolineae bacterium | reverse complement strand
GCGAGGCCCACGGCCAGCAGCAGGTAGAAGGGAGGCGAGTAGGTGAAGGCGTACCTCACGTGAAAAAGAGGCGTTCGCAGCGACAGCAGGTAGATGAAGAACAGAGGCACAAAGGTGTAGCCGCACAGAAGGATGCTCTTCAGGGGTCCTCGGGACTCCGTTCGGACGCCCCTCACGCCCAGCAGGTAGAGGGCAAACATGAAAGAAAGCACGGGCCAGACGAGGAGGCTCTCTGGGTCCACGGACTGTCCCAGTGACGGGGCAGTCCAGGACTCCAGTATCACCGACCCTAGGCCCGTGAAACTGCGCCAGGGAGGGACAGGCGGGTCCAGCGCCTGGCGCAGGGCCACGGGCAGCCACGGCAGGTAGAGCAGCACGACCAGCAACTGCGCCAGCACCCAGCGCCGCAGGAACGCCGGCGGGTCCCTTCGCGCTCTTCTGCTCGCCAGCCGCCAGCCGGACACCAGAAGATTCTCAAAGACCAGGAGGAAGGCGAAGTAGTACAGCGTATAGAGGCCAGCCACCGCAGAAAGCACATAGCCTATCCACAACTTCCACTTTCCGCCACGCCCATGGATGGACGCTTCCGCGCTCACCGATTGCGCCTGATCATCTCGCCCGGTCAAGTCCGCAAGCCTGATCAGGCAGTACAGCGAGACCAAGCCCAGAAACGCTCCCAGTGTGTACATGCGGATCTCCTGGGAGTACCAGAGGTTGAAAGGAGAGACACCCACGAGGAAGGCCGTGAGCAGGCCGACTCTTCTGTCGTACAGGTCCGTGCCCAGCCGGTAGCACCCAGCGATGATCAGGATCCCGAAGACCAAAGAGAGGAAGGCTGCGGAGAACTCGCTGGTGCCGGCGGCCTTAGTCCAGAAATGCAGCAGGTAGTAGTAAAGAGGCGGATGGATATCCCCGGCCGTGTGTTGGGTGAGGCCACGGAGGTCCTTCATCGCCAGGTGAATGCTCACCGCCTCGTCGTACCAGATACTCTGGTACCCCAGACGGTAGAGGCGCAAGGCAAAGGCGACGAGGAAGATCAGCAGCAGCAGACCCCTCACCTGTCGCGAGGAGTCCCACCGTGCCAGTCGTCTCCAGGAGTTCGTCCACCGCAATGGTCGCACCAGAGCCGCCCGCCTGTGCCAGGAGTTGCTGTATAACCGTTCTCTAATCGTAGCACAGCTAGATTTGTTGCAGCAACTATCGGCCTCGAGCTGAGGTATGATATAATTGCTGGTCGTCGAATCAGCATCCGCAATCTCAGCAAGCAACGAACTGATGCAGCCATCCCTCGTCGCTTTACTGCTCATTCTCGGTGCGGGCGCGGCCTCAGCCTGGCTCTATCGAGGCCTGCTCTTGAGTCTAGCGGTCAGGTTGCTGGCCTCGCGCCTGCCCAATGCCGCCAAGCGCCACCGACTCCAGATACGCTTCGGCCAACACCACGGGGGCTGGATCCGCCTCACCCTTCAGGCCAACCTGGGCAAGACCCTCTCGGAGATCGTGGCCCATCCCATCGAGGCAGCGGCCTACTCCCGGTTCGGAGGCTTCAACCTCAGCCGACTGTACTCCGATTTTATGAACCCCCGGTCCCCCTACTATCAGTGCTGGCTAGGGGCCTACGTCGTCTTCGATAACGAGCACCGACAGGCTTTCGGCTTCAACGAACAGGGAGAGCCAGTCCAGGAGGACGTATGGGCCGTTTTCGAGGCGGACCAGCGTCTGGTCTATCGCAGCACCGGCTGCCCACACAGGTTCCCCGATGGGAACGCCGTGAGGCTCCTGGGCCAACTGAGTGGAGACCGCAGAGAAGAGGATGGAATACCCTGGTGGCGCGTACTGGGCGAGGCGGAAACGTGGTCGGCCTACCATAAGGGCGCAAGTCCCAATGCCATCCGCCTTCGTAGCAGGGTCTATGGCGTAGTCCCACCTTCTGAGAAGCACGAAGTGGACGATTACCATCCCTTGCGCTATTTAGGCGAATTTTGGCTTCGCTACTTCCCCGAGCTCCGGGCCACCTGTGGCAAGTTCTTCATCTGGCCCCAATACGCCAATCGGAATGGCACCGAGGTGAGCAGAGGGCAACAGGTAGCCGCTGAATGCCGTGAACTGCTACGGAGCATCACCTTCACCCACGGCCAGCCACCCCTGAATTCGGGTAAGGGTCTCATCCAGGTGTACACGGGGCATGGAAAGGGCAAGACCACCGCGGCTCTTGGGCAGGCCATGCGCGCTGCTGGCCAGGGCCTGAGGGTCTACATCATCCAGTTCATGAAAGGCTGGCCGCACTACGGTGAGCTGGAGTCACTGAGGCTGCACCCCAACGTCACCATCAAACAGTTCGGCCGCCCCGACTACGTGTCGAAGGAGAGCCCCGAACCAGTGGACATACGCATGGCTGGAGAGGCCCTGGAGCACGGTCGAGAGATCCTGATGAGTGGCGACTACGATCTGGTAGTTCTGGATGAGATCAATGTGGCCCTGGAGTGGCATCTGATCCGGCTGGAAGATGTGCTATCGCTCCTCGACCAGAAGCCGGAGAAAGTGGAACTGATACTCACAGGTCGCTACGCTCACCCCGAGGTAATCGCCCGTGCCGACCTGGTGACCGAGATGAGAGAGATCAAGCATCCCTACCACAAGGGCGTCGTCAGCCGCCGAGGCATAGAATACTGATGGGAGACGCAGATGTTTGAACGAGAGAAACTGGAGACGATCCGTGAGAGCTACAAACGCTGGGAGGAGACCACCTTACAGCGATACCTGGCCCAGCACCCCGAGCGCAGGGACCAATTCGTGACCGCCTCCGGGGAGGAGGTGCGGCGTCTGTACACGCCGCTGGACATCGCTGCTCTGGAGTACGCCAAGGATTTGGGAATGCCCGGCGAGTACCCCTTCACCAGGGGCGTCCATCCCACCATGTACCGCGGTCGGCCATGGACCATGCGTATGTTCGCAGGGTACGGCACTGCCGAGGAGACCAACGCTCGGTTCAAGTATCTTCGGGAACAAGGAGAGACGGGCCTCTCCGTGGCCTTCGACTATCCGACCCTGTACGGGTACGACTCGGACGATCCGGAATCCATTGGCGAGTGCGGCAAGTGTGGGGTGGCCGTGTCCTCCATGAGAGACATGGAGATCCTCTTCGACGGCATCCCCATGGGCGAGGTCACTACCTCCATGACCATCAACGGGCCTGCCGCTGTGGTCTGGGCTATGTACATCGGCGCCGCCGAGAAGCAGGGTTATCGCCTGGAGCAACTGGGGGGCACCATACAGAATGACATCCTGAAGGAATACATCGCCCAGAAGTCGTGGATCTTTCCACCTCAGCCCTCGATGCGCTTGATCGTGGATACCTTCGAGTTCGGCTCCCAGCACCTGCCGCGCTGGAACACCATCTCCATCAGCGGCTATCACATCCGGGAGGCGGGGGCCACAGCGCTCCAAGAACTGGCCTACACCCTGGCCGACGGCCTGGCCTACGTCCAGGCCGCCGTCGAACGAGGGCTAGACCTCGATGAGTTCGCACCGCGTCTCTCCTTCTTCTTCAACGCCCACAATGACTTCTTCGAAGAGATCGCCAAATATAGAGCTGCCCGTCGCATCTGGGCCCGAGAAATGCGAGAGCGATTCAAGGCCAAGGACCCCCGCTCCTGGTGGTTGCGCTTCCATACTCAGACTGCTGGGGTCAGTCTCACCGCCCAGCAACCAGAGAACAACGTGGCGCGCGTGGCCATCCAAGCCCTGGCCGCAGTCCTCGGAGGGACGCAATCTCTGCACACCAACTCCATGGACGAGGCCCTGGCCCTGCCCAGCGCACTCGCCGCGCGCGTCGCCCTTCGTACGCAGCAAATCATCGACCACGAGAGCGGCGTTGCCAACTCCGTGGACCCCCTGGCCGGTAGCTTCCTGGTAGAGAGCCTAACCAACCGTATGGAGGAGGAAACCTACGCCATCTTTGACCAGATCGAGGAGTTCGGCGGCGTTATCCCGGCTATCGAGGCGGGATACTTCCAGCAGGAGATCGCCCAGAGCGCCTATCGCTACCAGCGAGAGATCGACACGCGAGAGCGCATAGTCGTAGGGGTAAACGAATACCGCCTGGACGAGCCCATCGCTATCCCGCTGCTGGAGATGGATCCGGAGGGCTACGAGCGCCAGGTGAGCCGCCTCAACAGACTCAAAAGAGAGCGCGATAGCGACGAAGTGGAAAGAAGCCTGGACGCTCTGCGCAAGGCTGCCCTGGGCACGGAGAACCTGATGCCCTACATCCTGGATGCTGTGCGTGCCTATGCCACCCTCGGTGAGACTTGCGGTGTATTGAGAGAGGTCTTCGGCGAGTATAGAGAGCCGGTGAGCATCTAGTGACCCGGCGACCGCTCAGACCCGCTGCCCAAGCGCGCGCACGCGCAGCTGGCCTGAGTCCATCGCTCTTACAATCCTGTTTCTGCGGTCCGCTTGCCCATGACAGCCAGGCGGGTTACTATTGTCGACACTCGCGGCCCAGTGCACCCTGGGGCACCTCAGGCTGGGCGTGACTTCCCGTCTGCGGTACTACACCTGACCCGTGTCTGTTGCTCCATCGGGAAGACACCTTCGAGGGCCCGGGACTGACTTGCGAAGACAGTAAGGCTTGGAAAGGAATCGATGGCATGAAGACCAAGAACTTCACGATATTGCACTCCAACGATATGCACGGGGACTTCCTGGCGGAGGTCAAGGGCGCCGCAGGCAACCTCATCGGAGGCCTGGCCCTCCTCTCGGGCTACATCAACCGCGTCAGGCAGGAAGAAGAAAACGTGCTCTATGTTATCGCCGGGGACATGCTCCAGGGCTCCATCATCGACGCAGAGTACAGGGGCATTTCCACCATCGAGATCATGAACTACCTGGCCCCAGACGTGGTCACCCTCGGCAACCACGAAGTGGACTACGGGCTGCCTCACCTTCTATTCTTGGAAAAGATGGCCAACTTCCCCATCGTCAACGCCAATCTCTACATCAGCAAGTACAACCGCAGGTTGATGCAGCCCTACGTCATCCTCAACGTCGCCGGGTTCGACATCATGTTCATCGGCATCACCACCGAGAGCATCCTTCAGTCGTTGAAGATGGATGAGCAGATCGCCACCTTCATCACCCTGGAAGAAGCAAGCCGGGAAGTGGGCAAGATCTGCAACGCATACAAGGACGAGGACATCGACCTCACGGTTCTCCTCACCCACATCGGTTTCGAATCCGACCAGGAACTCGCTGCCCTGTTGAGGCCAGAGTGGGGCGTGGACATGATCATCGGCGGCCACTCGCACACCATTCTGGAGCAGCCAGCGAAGGTCAACGACATCCTCATTGCTCAGGCGGGCGTGGGAACCGATCAGATCGGGCGCTTCGATATTGTCGTCGATGACGATACCAACTGTATCGTGGAGTGGAAGTGGCAACTCATCCCCGTCGACAGCACCATCGCCGAGCCAGACCAAGAACTCACGAAGTTTATCGACTCATTCAAGGAAGAGGTAGACAGGAAATACAACACCGTGGTCTGCCGGTTTGCGCGCAAGCTGACCCATCCACGGCGCGAGGAGGAGACGGCTCTCGGCAACCTCTTCGCAGACATCCTCGCTCGAAGAGGCCAGGTCGACGTCATGTTCCTGGGCAGTGGCTCCATCCGTGGAACTGAGCTTGGCCCCCTGGTTACGCTGGGCGACTTCAGGAGCGTCTTTGCTTTCGATGACAGCCTGTACAAGTTCACCATCACTGGCGCCCAGCTCAGACACGCTTTCGCTCACGTCATGCGGCCCGAGAACAGGGACGGCGAGGGCGAGTGCTATCAAGTCAACCAGGGAGTGAAAGCCATCTACTCAGATACTTCCAAGGTGCTGGAGTATCTCGCCGTCCGAGAAAACCCCGTGGACGACAGCGCCCAGTACACCATAGGCTTGCAGGGCTTTCACTACTCCAATTCCGGGCCCAACCTGGGCCTGACCAACGAGGAGTTGACGGCAATCAACCCACCCCAGGTCGTCGCTACGTCGGCTCGCGACGTCCTGGAGGAACACCTCAGAGGCAACCAGAACCTCAAGAGTGAGGTGGAGGGCAGGCTGGTCTTCACAACTGCGGCGTGACCACCTGAGAGCCCTGGCGGTGCTCGTCGCCGCGGAGGTTGAGCACCACCGCTTGGTGGACAGTTAGATGCACTCTACCCTGCGCTGGGCTCGCCGCGGCGATTGGC
>DATEXS010000356.1:0-3099 GCA_035256725.1 Anaerolineae bacterium | reverse complement strand
TTCACGCCGCGGCGATGACCGATGTGGACGGGTGTGAGAGGGACCCGGAGATGGCGTTCAAGGTGAATGCCCTGGGCACACGCAACGTAGCCCTGGTCTGCCAGCGGTGCGGCGCGCCCATGCTCTACGTCAGCACCGACTACGTCTTCGACGGCACCAAGGAGGAGCCTTATCTGGAATACGACGAACCCAATCCCACCAGCGTCTATGCACGGTCGAAACTGGCGGGTGAGGAGTACGTTCGGGACTTGCTGAAGAGGTTCTACGTTGTGCGCACTGCCTGGTTGTATGGGCAGGATGGCCAGAACTTCGTGGAGAAGATGCTTAAGCTGGCTGAGACCGACGATAACCTGTACGTCGTGGCCAACGAGTTCGGCTCTCCGACCTACGCCCGCGACCTGGCAGAGGCCATGGCTCGGCTGATCCAGCAGCCGCTCTATGGGATCTATCATCTGGTGAACGAGGGCACCTGCTCTCGGTACGAGTTTGCCAGAAGGATCCTGGAACTGGGTGGCAAGGCCGACTTCCCTCTGCGGCCTACGAGGATCTACGCTCGCGCCGCCAGGGTGCCTCGCCGCGCGGTGCTGCGCAACTTCGCTGCCGCCACACAACTGGGCATAGTGCTGCGTCCCTGGGAGGATGCGTTACGCGCCTATTTCGAGGACAGGCAACGTGCATGATCTCGTGGACGGGGAGATCTTCAGCCGCTTCCCTGATTACGTGCGAGCCATCGTGGTGGCTAGGGGCATCAACAACATGGGAGGGTTACCAGAGGTGGAGGACATGCTCCGGGAGGCTGAAGTCCGCTGGGAGGCGCTCTTCGCTCAAGAGGAGCTGACCACCCACCCTCGTATCGCCTGTTGGCGAGAGGCCTATCGGGTGCTGGACATGAAGCCGGGCAAGAACTACTCCTCGGTGGAGGCGCTGGCCCGCCGGGCGAGAGGAGGCTCTCCGACGCCCTACATCAACACTCTTGTGGCGCTGATGAACGGCTTCTCCCTTCGCCATCTGGTGCCCTGCGGGGGCGATGATCTGGAGGCAGCGCAGGGCGACCTCACGCTGCGTCTGGCCACGGGTCAGGAGAGATGGGTGCCCTTAGGCGGCGAGGCGGCGTCCAGCCCTGACCCGGGGGAGGCTGTCTACGTTGACGCGGAGAAGGTGCTCTGTCGCCGCTGGAACTGGCGCCAGGGTGACGCCACCAAGATACTGCCGTCCACTCGCCATGCCCTACTGAACATAGATTGCCTTCCCCCCGTGGACAGAGAGGAGGCCGAGGCGTTGGCGGTAGAACTGGCTGACTTGGTTGGTCGTTTCTGCGGCGGTTCGGTCACTCATCACCTCATCACCGCCGGGAGCCCCTTGGTCGAGCTGATCCCGAATTGACATGCAGGAGCCGCCCCTTTTTTCCGTGGTCATCCCCAACTGGAATGGCGCCCATCACTTGCCGGTCTGTCTCGATGCGCTGCGTGGTCAGACCTATCCCCGGGTGGAGGTGATCGTGGTGGACAACAACTCCGCAGACGGGTCCCTCGCCCTGCTTGACAGAGAGTATCCGGAGGTGAAGGTGCTCCCTCTGCCAGAGAACAGGGGCTACGCGGGAGGGGTCAACGCCGGCATAAGGGTAGCCGGGGGCGAGATCCTGGTCGTGCTCAACAACGACACCGAGGCCGACCCCAGGTGGCTGGAGGAGTTGTGGGCGGCCCTGGAGCGACACCCCGAGGCGGGCTCGGCCACGTCCAAGATCTTGCTCTTCGACCAGCGGCGGATCATCAACTCGGCGGGAGACCTCTATGGGGTGGACGGTATTCCCGTGAACCGGGGCGTGTGGGAGGAGGACAGGGGGCAGTTCGACCAGGAGGAGCCGGTGTTCAGCCCCTGCGGTGGGGCCTGTGCCCTTCGCCGCTCTATGCTGGACGATCTGGCGTCCAAGGGACAGCAAGGGCCTTTCGATGAGGACTTCTTCGCCTATTGCGAGGACGTGGACCTGGGTTGGCGGGCACAGCTGGCTGGCTACACCTGCATCTATGTGCCCACCGCTGTGGTCTACCACCGCTTGAGTGCCACGGGCGGCGGTAAGATCGCCAGTTACTACACCGGCCGCAACTTCCTCTACGTACTGGTTAAGAACTATCCGTCCTCTCTGTTCAAGAGGTACTGGCAGCGGATTCTGCTAGCCCAGATGCGGATCACCTGGGAGGCGCTGAGGGCCTGGCGCGGGGAGGCGGCCAGGGCCCGTCTTCGAGGGCAGCTCAGCGGACTGTGGAAACTACGGGCTGTGCTGCGCAAGCGGAAGGTGATCCAGGCGAGCCGGGTGGTCTCAGATGAGTATCTGGAGTCGGTACTAGTCAAGTAGGAGCGATGGTGGAGCAGGAGCGTCCTTTTCTCTCACTGGTGGTCCCCGCCTACAATGAGGAAGGCAGGTTGCCGCAGACGCTGCCCCGCATCTGTGACTTTGTCACGTCGCGGGAGTACCCTGTTGAGGTCATCGTCGTTGACGACGGCAGCACCGACGGCACAACCCAGGTCGTGGAGGAGATCGCCGCCGGGGTGCCTTTCGTCAGGCAAATCAGGAACGAGCATCGGGGCAAGGGATTTGCGGTCAAGACGGGGGTGATGGCCGCCCAGGGGGAGTACATCTTCCTCTGCGACGCGGATCTGTCCATGCCCATCGAGGAGGTGGATCATTTCCTGCCCCCAGCGCTGGAGGGCTACGACGTGGCCATTGGGTCTCGGGAGGTGGAGGGGGCTCGCAGGTACGACGAGCCTGGGCTGCGTCACCTGATGGGGCGGGTGTTCAACACGCTGGTCCGGCTGCTGGCGGTGCGTGGGTTCCAGGATACCCAGGCTGGCTTCAAGTGTTTCCAGCGCGAGGCGGCCCACGAGATGTTTCCCTACCAGACCATGGACGGCTTTGGTTTCGACGTGGAGATCCTGTTCATCGCCCAGAAGCGCGGCTATCGTATCGTGGAGGTCCCCATCAACTGGTACTACATGAGCAACAGCCGGGTGAGTCCCGTGAGCGACTCGGTACGCATGTTTCGCGAGATCATACAGGTGCGCCTCAACGACTGGCGAGGCCTGTACGAAAAGAGATGAACT
>DATEXS010000355.1:0-8893 GCA_035256725.1 Anaerolineae bacterium | reverse complement strand
CGCTGCCGCATAGCCTTCTCCTTGGCTGAGGGGTATTCGACCTCTTCTTCCTCCAGACCCGGGAGCTGCATCTCCTCTATGTGTGTCTTGCCCTCCTCGTCTTCGTAGCGGATCTCGGGCGGCAGGAAGCGGCCTTCGAGGATGGCGTCTACCGCTTCGGCGACATCGGGGCGCACGGCAACGCGTTCCCAGTCCTGTATCTCCACCATCACGTCGAAGGTGGGGGGAGCTTTGCGCTCCAGAATGGACTTGCGCGTCCTGCGCCTCCGCGCCTCCTCATCGCTCAGGGTGACCGATTGGATGCCTCCCACCAGGTCCGCCAAGGTCGGGTTCATCATCAGGTTGTCAAGAGTGTTGCCGTGCGCCGTGGCCACCAACTGAACGCCGCGCTCGGCGATGGTGCGGGCGGCGGCTGCCTCCAGTTCGGTGCCGATCTCGTCAATGATGATCACCTCGGGCATGTGGTTCTCGACGGCCTCGATCATCACCGCGTGTTGCATGGTGGGGGTCTTGACCTGCATTCGCCGGGCCTTGCCGATGGATGGATGTGGGATGTCGCCATCGCCTCCGATCTCATTGCTGGTGTCTACGATGACCACCCTCTTCTTCTCTGCCAGGACGCGAGCCACCTCGCGCAACATGGTTGTCTTGCCCACGCCTGGTCGGCCCAGGAGCAGCACACTGTTGCCGGGCTCCACTATGTCACGGATGATGTCGATGGTGCCATAGACGGCCCTCCCTACGCGGCAGGTGAGACCCACAATCTTGTCCTCGCGGTTGCGGATGGCCGAGATGCGGTGCAGGGTGCGCTCGATGCCGGCTCTGTTGTCATCGCCGAAGCGGCCGATACGGGACGCCACGTGCTGGATATCTGCTTCCGTGACCTCTGTCGGGCTGAGGATTACTTCACGATTCAGGAAACGCGCCTCGGGCAGCCGCCCCAGGTCTAAGACCACCTCCAGGAGCTCATCCTCCTGGTTCAGGTCGCGAAGGGACTGCTGGAGAGTGGGGGGCACCACCTCCAGGAGCGCACCCAGATCATCGGTTATTTCTTGCTGCATGTAGTCGGTTTACCTCATAAGTATGGATATGTGAAGCGAGTAGCACAACCCTCGCCGTCTAGATTCCTGTCTCGCGAGACTCGCTCGTGGACACGGGCGCTGCCGTCTCCACTCCCTTCTCCAGGGCGGGGCTGAGCTTGTTGACAGCTATCCGGGCAGGCACAGTGGTGTGCTTGACCATCAGCACCTCGGTGGCCAAAGAATCGAAGCCCGCGGACTCCAGTGCTCCCCGGAGGGGGCCTTCGTATTCCCGCACGCTACAGTACACGGGCAGGGCAGGCAACGACGTGATCAGAGCCAGCGCATCCGACACAAGGTCATCCACCTGGCGACCCATAGCAGGATCAAACAGGATTCGGAGCCAGTGGCCATCCTGCCCGATCAGGAAACGAAGATAAGCCCTGACTGCGCCATCCTGCTCCCAGACGTACTCCCTGGTCTGGTGGCTCTTCCACCAGGGCAACAAGGCCGTCGGGTCGTGTTCCGCGTGAGGGGCTCCCTCGGCGTGCTGCACCAACCTTGGGGTCACAGAGCTGCGCAGACTGTGTACTTTCGAATCGTCACCCCCCCGAAGCGGACGGAGGAAGTCACCTCCGGCGCCCGGCAGGACAGCCGGGATTTGCACGAGACGGAACACGTGGCGACGCGCGTAGGCGGTGAAGCCTGTGTTTCGAAAGGCTTCGACGGCCCGCCCGTCCTGGGGCACCCTGGCGAAGATGCGCTGTACTCGAGACGCACCCTTAGACACAGTGAGATGCTCCAGAAAGTCGCACCACAGGCGGAAGTTGTCTGTCGAGTTGTTCAGCGGCGGGGCGATGAACTCTACGTCACAGGCCACGCCGTCGGACCTATCCCAGGCCTGCAGGAAGCCCTGAGGGCTCTGCCTGCCTGAGGAGCCGTTCTCCACGAAGGTGGTGCTTCGAGCCTGGCTAAGGGAGAGGTACTCCAGGAGAGCAAGCGACAAGGGGGCTGGAGACCAGAGTAGGGCCGTTTCCAGGTCCAGGCAAGCGGCCTGCTCCTGTAGTCTCTTCACCAACAGGACGTCGGCCAAGTTGAACCTTCTGACCACGGCCGCTCCCACAAAGCTGCTTGAATGCTGAACTTACGAGAAGCGTCATAGCCCCGAAACCCATTGCTATGACGCTGAGGAATGGTGAACGAGAAGCTTACTTGGCAGACGAGCCCAGGCAACCCTTCCTGCTCTGCAACTCTCTCTGCTGCGCTGGGCTCAGCGGAGAACTCTCCTTCTCCTGCGTCTCCTGCTTTAGCTGGTTGAAGGTCTGCTCGAGCTTCAGTACACGATCCCTCAGTTTGGTGTTTTCTTCCTTGAGGTTGAAGTTGTCCTGGATCAGGACACCCAGCAAGTTGCGGTTCACCTGGAGGCTGTTTTGGAGGGCCTGCTGATTGTCGTTGATGTTGCGCAGGGCATCGGCCACGACGACCAGACTGGGTCCCAGCGCAGGCGACTCCATCCCCTTCTCTGGTGCGAGGACGGGGTATACTTCCTCCCGACCCTGGCTCTGGTGCGAGGCGTCGATACCCTCGCGCTTGAGTCTTCGAATCACCTGATCATAAGTCAGGCCCTGTTCCAGGAGGACCTTGGCCCTTGTCAGGAGTTCCACATCTGGCTTGGTATAGCGCCGATGGGTCCCGACGGCACTCATGCTGTCGGTCCGGCCAGCGGTCCTGGACAGGTAAGGATGGAACTCCTTCGCCCATCTGCGCAGGGTGGACGTGGAAATATCAAGCTCTCTGGCCACGTCGCCCGGTTGTCTTAGCTCCGCATCGCTCATTTTGCGCTACGCCCTTCCTCCATAATCATTCACCGCGGCACTGTGCCGGACGTCAGACCTGTTGCCCGTCGGCATCCCCCGGGAGCTGATCCTTGCCGCGATCGCTTTCTGGCTCGCTGAGTTCGGGCGTGTCGGGTAGTTGTTTTTGCTCTTCCTTCACGACTCGATAGGACCCGTCGATCACAGAGGTCAGACTGTCCAGGTGTTCCCGCACGATGTCCGTTGGGCACAATTCCACGAAGAGTTTCAGCCCGATCAGGAATACGGCGACGTCGTCTATCTGCCCCAATCCGATGATGGGGTCCGATAGCAGATCTATAGGCGAAAGTACGTAGGCGATGGTAGCAGGGATGATTAGCTTGGGCCAGACAGACACGCGCCGATCGCCCAGGAGCCGCAAGATCAGCCTTCCCTGTTTGAGCGTCTCGGCCATCAAGCCGGCTGTACGCCCAGGGTCTCCCAATCTCTTGTTTTCTGACACATCCGTCCCTTTCCGAATTGCCACCAGCTATTATACATGGTCCCTTGGCTGTTGGCAAGCAGAGCCGTAGGCGGATTTGTCAACCCTCCTCGTGGCCGTGTACAATCGTGCGTAGTCCTCGCCGGATGGTCCACATGCGCTCGTCCTTTTTCTGAATTGGGGGGCCTTGAGGACTGCACCGGTGCGTACGAGTGACCCTCGGTTATAAGATCGTGCTCTCCATGGCCATCGGAGGCTGTGGTTTGACGCAGTTTATCCGTAACGGTATTGGTGGGGAGGTGGGAGGATGGTAAACGCTGGCCAACAGGCGCCCGACTTCGAGTTGACCAATGATGCTGGGGAGAGGGTGAAGCTCTCAGATTTCCGGGGCAAGAAGGTCATTCTCTACTTCTACCCCAAAGCCCTGACCAAAGGTTGAACGGACCACGCCGTCGGATTCCGTGATGAATACCCCAAGATCGAGGCGGCCAACGGCGTGGTCATCGGCGTGAGCCCGGACCCCTTGGAGAGGCTCCAGAGGTTCAGGGTCAAGAATGATTTACCCTTCGTTCTTCTCTCCGACCCGGATCACGAGGTGGCGGAGATGTACGGCGTCTGGGGCGAGAAGAAGATGTACGGGAAGACCTTCATGGGGATCGTTCGCAGCCACTTCGTCATCGACGAGGAGGGGCGGGTGGTGGATGCCCGGATCAAGGTCAGCCCGAAAGAGAGTGTCGAACTGGCCGTGGCGGCGCTGTAGGCTGACGCCGCAAGATCATGAAGCCGCCCAGGGAGGAGTCCAGCTGGTTCCGCTGGGGACAACCCCCTCCTGAACGTACTGTGTGAGCTCGCTCACGCTCCACTCCCCTATCCCCATCCTGTCGAGAGTTCGTCCTTGGCGCCAGTAGTCAGTGCGGTGCACGAAGCATGCCAGGCGGATGATGCTGTCCATGCCACGGACGGACACGCCGTACCGCTGGCCCAGGGCCACCATGGGCACTAGGCTCATGGGGACATCCTCGAAGAGGTAGCGGTGGTGGAGTGTGCGCGGCGCCATGATCCCCCGGTAGCCAGGTTGGTTGTGTATGGCCTCCGTGAGATCCTCGCCCGTGGCGTCGTAGGCCATCTTGAGCCATTCCAGCCCGGTTCTCGCGCGGAGACCCAGGGCCGCAGCCACCGTGACGCGCTCTCGATCCAATACCTCCAGTACGCGGCCCACGGCCGGGGTGACGCCATCGACGTAGAACTGGAACTCGCCCAGCGTTGACTCGATACGTCCTGCGTTGAGCAGCGTGAGGGCGGGGTGGAAGACGGCCCCCATGTTGTTCAGCCCGGTGTGCAATACGCTCTCGCCGTCGATGAACTGAGGATACGCTGGCTGCAAAGCGTCAAGGACTTTCTTCGTTCGGGTGGCAGGAAGTGCGGCCAGCGGCACCGCATCCTTCGTACGGAAGATGCGCGCCTCGGCGGGGCCGTCGGAACGGCTGGCGTAGATGAAGGTCTCAGCTTCGGCGAGGGTGATGTCGGCTGCGGACTCCTCGTCGCTCAGTACCTTGGCGAACTCCAAGGCGCCGCCCGTCCGGCCCGGGTTCAGGACCACAATCTGTCCATCATGCAGATGGGGCGCGGCCGTCCTGGCGATGTCGGCATGGGCCGAGGAGGGCACGACCACCATGATGATCTCAGCGCTTTCGAGAGCCTCTGCCATATCGGAGGTGACCAGGGCCAACTCCGCCAGGCCGTGGGGTCCTCCTTCGTAGCTGTTGAGCTGGATCGCACTCCGGGCTTTGATGGCGGCCACGTTGTCCGCTGTGCGGTTGTACAGGGTCACGGGAAAGCCCATCAAGGCCAGGTGCGCTGTCATCGCTTTGCCGCCGTGTCCGGCGCCGATAACCGTGTAGTGTGTGTTATTGCTCATGAGTCTTGTGCTCCTCTCTACGATCCCTGGGCAGGCTGATGGTCTCCATTACCTATCGGTGGTCGATACTCTGTCTTCCTCAGTCACAGGCGATCCCGTGGTCCGGTCCACGGCCAGGCAAGCCCCACGACTGTCTATGCGGCTCGCGATCCGGCCCCGCGCGAGGGGGTTGTTGAGCAGGTGGGGGGCGTCGAGAATGCCCGTGGTCACCGCTCGGGCCAGGTTGGCAGCATCGGTCAGTGCGTCCTCCACCCCGGGGCCGGCCAGGGCGCCGATGGCGTCCAGCGTGACTCGTGCCTCTCGCACCAGTTCTCGGCGACGCTGCTGGACATCGGCATCGCATGTCATGTCCGGCTGGCCGCGCAGGGCATTCTCGATAGCTCTCCGCGCCAGCTTGCAGGCCTCGATAACGTCTTCGGCGGTGGCGGCGTGGTGTGCCTCGGTGTGGCTGACTACGTGAACGATGTGCGGCTGGAGAGCCATTTGAAGATAGACGCTGGCCGACAGATGGGCGCGAGCTGCGTCCGTGTCAAGTGGATAGCTGAGCAACCCTGTACGAGTCTGTTTCCAGATCCGAAAGTCCGGCACTGCCAGCGGCGCGATGAGATCGAGACAAGCCAGCATCTTGGCCAGGTCCATGGCGTCGGACAGGCCGGGAGGGGTGTTGAACATGAACTGGGCGATGTAGTCCTTGACACCGCATGCCCTGGCGTTGTACGCCGACAGGTAGGCCGCGACTACGAAGATGACGTCGGGGGCGTCGCGCAGGCCCCAGTGGTGGGGCTCGTTCACTTCGACCGGGATGCCCCGCTCCCCGTACCAGGCCATCACCTGCTGGTGCTCGCGGATGGAGCCTTCTAGGTTCCAGGGTCCGCGACCGTCCATCTGGTTGAACCAGAAGATGGGGATGGCACACCAGGCGTTATTGATGGTCTCCACGTACATCTCCGCCAGGCGGACGAAATCGTCCGTCCCCGAATAGGTCCTCAGCAAGGGGTAGTTGCCACGGCGGGTGGCGGCGTGGAGTGCTTTGAAGTCTTCCTCGGTGCGCACCGGAACCCCGCCGGCCCCCGTTCGTCGTGGATCCTGGCGCTCGGGATGGAAGAAGTTGGCCTGAGCATCCTGGTCTGTCCCCAGGGAGATGACGTCCAGCACCTGGGCTTCGGCCAAACGCTCAATGCCCTTCCGTGTCGCTTCCAGGGTAGGCAGGCCGAAATGGTGGCGGATGATGGGCAAAGGGGACTTCCAGTCGATGCGCTCGATAGCGGTCTGGGGGAAGTCTCTCTCAATCACCTCGGTGTGAACCCGACCCTTGACGTACGCCAGCACCGCTTCCACAGGTTCGGTACCGTCGAAGACCCGTTCGAAGAAGCCAATGGCCCGCGCCCGCTCTGCTACGGGCTGGGTGCCACCGAAAGCGAACCGCACTCCCTCCCGTCGGAGTTCGTCGGCCTCCTCGGCGAACTCACCCAGCAAGCGCTCGCCGGTCTCCGGAGTCAGGCGGTAGGAAACGCCCACCAGATCAGCCTGCTCCCGTCGCGCTGCCGCCAGTACCTCTTCGATGGGCACGGCGGGACCCAGGAAGACGGTGCGCCAGCCGGCCGCTTCTGCCAATCGCAGAAAGTTCATGACCCCGGCTACGTGCACGCATTCGCCTAGTGCGGCGGCGACCACCGTTTTCATGGGCGATCTCCTCATCCGTGTGCCAAGGAAAGACGCACCCCATCGGGTGAGGCCAGCCTTCGGGCCAGCATGTGCGTCGGCCAGGTCTCTACCTGTCGCTGCCATCGCACCGGCAAGGGGTGCGACGTTGGCTTTTCTGCCTCAGCTTGTGCAGCGATGGGGCTACAGCCAAAGTTAGAGGAAGAGGATCGGGAATCGATCCTGCCGGTCCTCAGGCCCGAGGGCGACCTCTCGTCTGGCGAAGCGAAACCCCCGTCTGAAGAGATTTTTGCCCAACGAGCGATAATCAGTTCGAAACGGGAAGTCTGCCAGCCGCAGCAGATGGGCTGTTGTGTTCCATGACTCTGAAGAGGGGTACCCTTGCTGCCTTGGCTGGTGCCTCAGTCTCGCGGAGGCGGTGGGGGTCTGTCGCTCTCGACGGTTAGGCGGATTCAATCACCGAATGCCGAACAGGGCAAGTCTAGCGGCGGGCATCCTCGAAGCGGCGCAAATTTAAGGTAATGTTTACTTGACATTCAGTAAAGAATGCTGTATAATATGTACAGTAAAGTGTACATGGTGAAGGCAAATGACCAACCAGGAGGAGACCGTGCCATTAGGGAATCGACTGAAGGAGCTGCGTGCACGACATGATCTTACTCAGGAAGCGCTGGCTGAAATGGTGGGCGTATCGCGGCAGTCTATCATCTCCGTCGAGAAAGGGCGATATGCCCCGTCGGTGACGCTGGCGCTGCGCCTCGCACGTGTCCTTCAGGTGCCCGTGGAGGAAGCCTTTTGGCTAGATGATGATGAGGAAGGAGCATAACAATGAAAGGTTTGGCTTGGTACTACATCACTCGATTGGCGATGGTCGCTTTGTGGCTGCTCGTCGCCATGGTAGCCGGGTTACCCGTCTGGGCCAGTGCCCTGCCCGCTGCGGGGATGATCGCCTACTTCGTGTGGCTGCCGCGCAGCGGCAGGTATGTTGTCCGCCAAGATCAGCCCTTGGCGCCAATGCGACGAGATGAGCGGAGCCTGGCGATCAGCAGTAGGGCAGCCACCTGGGGCTTCGTCGTAGAGACACTCCTGGTGAGTGCCGGTATGGTCTGGGGCGTGCTATCACACCAACAGGAGCTTGCTCGCTTCCTGGCCCTGGTGCTGGCTGCGGGGATGGTGACCTACCTGGTGGCCCAGGTCTGGCTGGGTCGTCAGAACTGAGCTTGGACAGAGTTGGCGGCTTCCAGGAAGACCTTGCGGGCAGCTCTGCGTCATCCGGCGGTGGCCAGAGGGATATTGTAGACGATGTCCGAGGCCATCAGGGGCACGCGGTTGGACTCTCCCAGCAGGTCTCCATTTCCGTCGTAGGGCTCGATCCAAGCGTCGTATAGGGAGTAGGTGCTCAGCCCGGTGAGCTGGTAGGTTAGCAGGTCGGGATTCGACACGTCAATCGGTGAGGGACCCTGGTCCACATCGGCGCCGCCAGTCTCGTACGAGTAGCAGACGTGGTATCCAGCCAGGTCAGGGTGCAGGGGCTTGTTCCAGTAGAGCCGCGCAGTGCCGTCTCGGCACAATCCCCGCAGCTTGACGAAGCTGTCCACATCCACGTAGACGTAGTCTATCTGGTCATACCAGTCGTCAGGGCTCGCAGCGCCCGGGGTACGATGCTCGAAAACCCCGAGCCCAGCCGTGGCCGCCAGCGCCAGGTAGTCGTCCCCATGTGCCTGGACCCCGGCTTCCGCCTCCAGAAAGTCGTACATCACGGAGTCTATGGCCACCGGATCCTGGGAGAAGTAGAGGCTACAGGGCGAGGCGTTGTTGAAGGTGCCCCACCGCTCTGGAATGGAGTCCTGGCTGCCTATGCTGCCGTAGAGCCCGTCCCCGATGGTGAGTACAGTCTTGGCCCCGAAATGCGGGTTCTTATAGATGTCCACCAGGGGGTTGTACGCCGGAGTGTAGTCGTCCTCGTAGGGGAAGGTGTAGCCATGCAGGGCGGCACAGT
>DATEXS010000354.1:0-3434 GCA_035256725.1 Anaerolineae bacterium | reverse complement strand
TTCTGGCCGCCCTCATGATCAGTTATGCGTTGAACACCATCTTGCCGGCCAGGCTGGGAGAGTTGGCCAGGGCCTATGTCATTGGCCAAACCGAGAACCTGAGCAAATCCTTGGCACTTTCCACCATTGTGGTGGAAAAGGTACTGGACGTGCTCACGCTGCTCCTGTTTCTGGTCTTGCTCCTCCCCTTCGTCTCTCTACCGAACTGGATCCGGCAGCCGGTGGTGCTCATGGCGCCGCTGTTCCTGGTGCTCCTGGCACTCATCATGTCTCTCGCCTACCGAAGGAGCACAACCGTGGCTCTGGCCGGATCCATCCTGCGGCGGTGTCCACGCCTGAACGCGGACAGGGTTCTGGGCACTTTGGGCTCTGCACTGTCTGGTTTCGACGCCTTGGGCTCTGTCCGCGCCAACCTGGTGTTGTGGGGCTGGTCCCTGGCAGTCTGGGCCACTAGCGGGCTATTCATCCTGCTGGTGATGCTAGCCTTTCACATCGACGCCCCGCCTTCAGCAGCCTTGCTCCTCCTATGCGTCACCAGCCTGGGCATGACCGTACCCTCCTCTCCTGGTTACATTGGCGTGTACCACTGGTTGGTGGTCAGCACCTTGCAGATCTACGGGGTCGAACGCGAACTGGCCCTCAGCTTCGCCTTTGCGCTTCACGCCGTCACCTTCATTCCCCTCACCCTTCTTGGCATCTTCTACATGATGCGAGAGAACTACTCCCTGCAGAGCATCGAGCAGGGAGCCATTGCCGGACCTGGCGCAGCAGAAGGATGATCCTCTGCCCGCGCTTGGGCGAACGACCACTACGCCGATAAGACGCCAAAGAACTGTCATCTCCCCTGCCTTTGATAGGTGCGGACTCAGTGTTTTTGCAGCCGCCTGCCGATTGAGCTACAATAGTAGTGCCAGCGATGACCCAACAGAGGCTGTCCATATCAGAGTTGCAGGGCAAAGCGCGATGCCTGCGCTGCCACGTCATTGGCATGACCGCCACCGCCGGTTCTGGTCACCCTGGTGGCTCTCTGTCCGCAGCGGACATCCTAGCCGCCCTCTACTTCGGTGTCATGCGACACGACCCACAGAACCCCAACTGGGAGGACCGAGACCGCTTCGTCCTCAGCAAGGGACACGCCGCTCCGGTACTTTACGCAGCCCTGGCCGAGAGCGGATACTTCAGCCGCGACTTACTCTATGGCCTGAGGCAGTGCGATAGCCCGCTGCAAGGCCATCCCCACATGCGGCTGCTGCCCGGCGTGGAGGCGTCAACTGGCTCGTTGGGACAGGGGCTGTCCATCGCCAACGGGATGGCCCTGGCCGGAAGGCTGGATGGCAGAGGCTACCGGGTCTATGTGCTCTTGGGAGACGGAGAGGTAGACGAGGGCCAGGTATGGGAGGCCGCCATGGCCGGTGCCCACTACCGGCTGGACAGCGTGACCGCCATCCTTGATCGTAACCGCCAGCAGATCGATGGCTGGACCAAAGACGTAATGAGCCTGGAACCCCTGGCCGACAAGTGGCGCGCTTTCGGATGGCATGTCCTGGAAATCGATGGCCACGACATGGAGGCCATTCTCAACGCGCTGTCGTCCTGCCAGGAGGTGAAGGGGCAACCCAGCATCATCATTGCACACACGACCAAGGGCAAAGGCGCTTCCCTCATGGAGGAGAACCTGCACTTTCACGGGAACGCGCCAAATCGTGAAGAGATGGAGCTGTGCCTAAGTGAGGTGCAAACCGAGGAGAGATGCAAGGTTTGTGGCGTACACTATGCGGGTCCATGCTAGATCAGAGAAGACAGAGGATCTCGCCGGACCCCTCGAGGGCACGGACCTGTTGACGAAGCTGGTCTCCACTCGCGACGCCTACGGGCGTACGCTACTCGATTTGGGGCGTGAGAACAAGGACATTGTCGCCCTCGATGCCGATCTCTCTTCCTCGACGAAGACCGGATTGTTCGCCGCCGAGTTCCCGGAGAGACACTTCGAGATGGGCATCGCCGAGGCGAACATGATAGGCACCGCGGCCGGGCTGGCAAGCTGCGGCAAGATCCCTTTTGCCAGCACCTTCGCCGTGTTCGCCACCTGCCGAGCCTTTGATCAGTTGCGGATGTCCGTGGCCTATCCGAGTCTCAACGTCAAGGTGGTGGCCACCCACGGTGGTATCACCGTGGGGGAAGACGGCGCCTCGCATCATGCCATTGAGGACATTGCTCTGGCCTGTGCACTACCGACCTTCGTCGTCATCATCGTCGCCGATGCCAAGGAGACCGAGGAAGCCATCCGGGCAGTCGCACAGTATGCTGGCCCCGCGTACGTCCGCCTCACGCGCCCCTCAGTGCCCGTCATCTACGAAGATGTGTGCGATTTCGTCATCGGCAGGTCTATCCAGCTCCTCGAGGGTGGGGATGTCACCATCATCGCCACAGGCCTCATGGTCTCTCGTGCCCTGGAGGCAGCCAGGGCACTGTCGGGCGAGGGTGTGTGCAGCCGGGTCCTGGACATGCACACAGTCAAGCCTTTGGATAGGGAGGCCGTGAGAAGGGCTGCGTTAGACACCGGAGCCATCGTAACGGCCGAGGAGCACCTGCTCCATGGAGGTCTGGGGACCGCGGTGGCCCAGGCGGTCGCGGAGAGCCAGCCTGTGCCCATGAGGTTCGTGGCCATCAGGGACCAGTACGCCCGGTCTGGCCGGCCAGACCAGCTACTGGAGATGTACGGCCTCACAGCTCAAGAGATTGTCCGTGCCGTGAAAGAAGTCATACAGGAAAAGCGAGCGCAGAGGGCATGACTCCCCGCCCCAGCGCCCCAGTTTGCCATGAGCGCTATTGAAAAGCTACAGCAATTCAGAGAAGAGATGCTCCGCTGCAACCGCTGCGGGTACTGCCAAGCCGCCTGCCCCATCTACGATGTCTTGCGACGCGAGCCGATGACCGCTCGCGGCCGCATCCAGTTGCTGAGAGCGGTCACAGAAGGCAAGCTGCCCCTTTCGGACATGATCAGTCGTCTGGTCTATTGCTGCACCGATTGTCAGTCCTGCCGGGTGAGCTGCCCTGGAGGAGTCCACACCGAACAGATCTCCGCCGCCGCACGTCAGTTGCTCGCGGACAGTGGCTATTTGCCGTCTAGCCTTGCCGAGCTGGAAGAGCGTGTCAGAGCCTCCCACAATATCTCGGGTGAGCCCAGCGAGAGCCGTTTGCTGTGGGCAGAGAACCTGGCAACGAAGCCGGATCGGCTAGTCGGAAAACAGGGCGCGGAAGTCGTCCTGTTCACGGGATGCGTATCGGCCCTTTACCCCATGGCCTACGGCATCCTCCAGGACCTGGTGGAGATTCTACAGACAGCCGAGGTGGACTTCACCACCCTGGGTGGCGAGGAATGGTGCTGTGGATATCCACTGCTGTCGGCCGGTTTGCCGGTCTCGGACCTGGTA
>DATEXS010000353.1:0-6653 GCA_035256725.1 Anaerolineae bacterium | reverse complement strand
CCACGTTGGAGACGCCGTAGGCAATACGCATGTAGCCTGACTCGCCCCAGCCAGGGCCCCAGGAGTTCCTGAGGTACCAGATGCCGTTGGTCCCTTGACCGTCGTCCCAGCCGACGAGGACCACCGCGTGATCGAGCCTGCCACAGCCCTCTGTCAGGAACACGCCTCCGGTGTAGTTTCTAAAAGCGTCACTTGTACATATAGCCACGGACACAGGGCCGTGGTCCACGATAGCCTGCTTGATGGCCCCAACCGAAGGCACACCCCCGGCGGTGCCTACGTACTGCCAGTCTGTGATCTGTTCGCGGTGAGTATGGGGCGGGTTACACGGATCATCTCGCGCTGTGTAGGGGAAATCGGCCTCGTAGACGGCCCCGGCGTCTGGCTCGCCCTGCAAATACTTCCACTCGTGATAGTCGTGGGCAAACCAGCCGCCGGAGCAGTCCCAGCCGTCGTCATTGCAGGAAAGCAGATACTGCTCCGATAGGTCTCGTTCTGTCCCATCGTAGTACAGGATGTTCGACTCCAGAGGCGCGACCGTGCTGAAGGCCCAGCAACTTCCACAGCTCCCCTGGTCCCTAACCGGGGTGCAGGCACCCTGGTCGCACCAGTTGAAGGCCGCAGGAAACCCCAGCTGTCCGGCGGCCTCCAGGTCTACCGAGAGCTCGCTGGTGGGCTGCGGTGTATTCACCATTGGCGGGGACGGCTGGGCGAAGGGGCCGATCGCCTCTACCTGGAGGGAGAAGGTATCGATGGGCGGAACGTCCTCCCATGGTCGACGGTAGGCTAAGCTGAGCGAGGTCTTCCCTTCGCGTACTGCCTGGAAGCGCAGAACCTGGGTCGTTGGCGCGCCGAGGAGGGGGAAAGACGGTGCCTCTTCGAGGTTGCGTGGCCCGCCGGTTGGCTCCGGCGCTAGGAACTCGTCGCCCGTCTGAATCAGCATCGGGGAGTCCTGTGCCGCCAGGAAGGCCTGCTCGACCTCCCATCCGTAGCCTGTGGAGGGGTTGGCCTCCAGCCTGATCACCAGCGCCTCTCCCTCGCGAAGCTGGGCCCGGCGGCCGTTGTCCTGCGCACTAATGTTGATTTCTGGGGGCGGAGGAGGTTCGGGAGGCGGTGAACTGGACTGAGCGCTGGAGGCAAGAGCCAGCGCTGCGATTGCGATGATAGTGAATAGAAGAGCGGGCCACGGGCTCCTGGCCCCAGCCCTCCTCAGGCTGGCCCGGTTGGTCAAGGGATCAATCCTCCCTCTCCATCTGTTCTTCGGCCGTTACGACTTGTACCCGGCTAACGGCCTGAAACGCAGCAGCCATTATAACATGGTTGGCCAAAGCGAGGAATAGGCCAATGGTACCAGCGAAAAGGTCGGAACGGCGGTCGCCAGCGCCTTCTGCGGCCTCCACCCGCTCCCACTGTGCGGCACACTTTGCCCCGGGGGTCGGCGTGCCCATCCGCGTTAGTACTCTCACTGGTGGAAGGTCAGCGGCACATATCCGCGGCGGGCCATGTCCATGATCTCGATGCCCGACTCGTAAGGCCTGCGGTCGTGTTTGGTGACGGTCAGGTACATGTTGCCGGCGGTCAAGGTCGCGGGGAAGCTGACCGCGGCATCCCCGTTGGCGGAGATAGCGGTCCCCAGTATCTGCCCGTCCTTGACCAGGGAGACCAGGGCGCCATCCTCTACGCCCACTGTGAAGGACGTGGCGCCGGTGTAATAGACCGGCGAATGGTGCACTGCTATGCTGCTGGGTCTGGCTGTCCAGATCTCCATGGTGGGATCGCCAAAGTAGTGGAACATCTCGAAAGTGATCTGCCTGTGGATCCCCTCGCCGTAGATGGTGGCCAGGTACAGCCTGGCGTAGTCCAGCACCTGTCCCATCCGATATTGTGGGCTGGAGAAAGGGCTGGGAGCTGGCGCATAGGGCAGGAAGCCAGGCCAGATGGCGTCGATCAGGCCTTTGTCCAAGTGGTCGTTGTAGCCGCCGTAGCTTATCCGCGTCGGAGCCACCACCCCGGCGGCACCGCCGTTCTGGTTACGCTGCCAGGCCTCGGCGAAGTTCACCTCGTCAGGGAGAGTGCCGTGAAGAGGGTTGTCGGTCTCGTTGTCAAACCAGCCGGTCTCGCAGTTCAAACTGAACACCACGGGCAGCCTCGGGCCGTTGGTGAGAGCCAGGACGTGCGAGACCTGGAGTTCTGGTGTCACCCACATCATTCGCCACCCGTGGTCGCGGTGATTGAGGATCAGCGTGCCGGAGTTCAGCCAGTTCACGATTTGCGCGTTGTTCCCGTTCCAGGGGAACCCGTTGTCCCTCAATAGATAGAAGGGTAGGGGCGAGCCGTTGCTGTAGTACAGAGGGTTGACCCATGGCTCTGCGTAGTAGATGCGCCGTTCGTCATATCCGACGCTGCCCAGGTAACTGCCGATCTCCTCGGACGTCCGCACCCAGTCGCGGTCCTCGCGCGAGTATGGGTACTTGTCGTCCTCGAAGTAGGCAGCCAGGGCCACGTTGGAGTAGAAACTGGCAATGTAGGGCGGGTTTCGCTCGTAATTGACCATCTTGTTGATGATGTAGGAGGCCTGTCTGGCAGTGTCGACCGAGATGCGGCCCGTGCTGAGGTCGGGGAAATAGTCAGCGCCATCCACCGTGGCGTAGTAGAGGTCGGTCCCGATGAGCGAGCCTTCCGGCAGTTGCTGAGGATGTGCGGTTACGTAGTTGGTGGGGATGAACTCGGCGTCACCGAGGAAAAGGACAAAGGAGGGAGGAGGGTTCCACGTTTCGTAGGCGTTCTGGATGTAGTTCCTGATGGCTGGGGCCGTGGATCCCGTCTGGTCGGTCGTTCTCACGCAGGTGTCGATGCCCCTCCTGATCTTCCAGTCGGCCAGCAGGTTGGCCTGGTTGACGAGATGGGGCGCGGTGATGATCAGAAAGTCGCATCCGCTGGCGCCAGCCAGGCTGGGACCAAGGCTCGGAGGGGACTCCAACTCTGCGTAGTTGAGAAGCGTGCTGGCCAGAAGGGGCTCGAAGTACGGGGAGCGGAGACGGTCTTCGGACAGCGTCGGCCCGCCCCCTGCGAAAGAAACCGTCACGCGGAAGCTGGAGTGGAGCTTCACCGTTCTGGCGGCAGCGTCATACTGCACCGGATAGAACCTGACGAGGACCACCTCCACCCCGCGGATCGTGTAGGGACCTTCCACGGTGACGATCTCCGAGGGGCGGAATTCGTCTCTCTGGTAAGAGGCGGCATCCAAGGTGAAGGGAGGCGTCTCCCCTTGCTCCACCTGTGGTTCCTGAGCAGGGTAGAGCAGGTACCCGGTGCGGGTCTCTACTGTATCCGCCAGCACCTCAACGTGCACCTGCGCACCACTGGGAATGGCCACGAAGCGACCGAAGGAGGGCAGCTCGGGTTGCCCGATCTCGCTGGTGGAGCCCGCGTCCAGGAGGGAAAGGCGCTGATAAGTGGTGGCTTGCTGCTGCACCTGCTGTTCCATCACCGTGGGGACGGTGACGTCCAGGGTCAAGCCCTGTGTGCTCGAGTCCACGACCTCCACGCGAGGGGTCTCTTGTTGGGGCTCTTGGGCGCCGGATGCCGGGAGGCCACCGACGTTCGAGAGAGGGAGCAGGCAGAGCGCGCAGAGTATTGTCCCGGCCACGAGGGCCAGAGTGGTGGTCCTAAGGGGGTCTGGGGACCTGTTTCCTGCACGTCGCGACAAACTCTCCATCCATTCCTACTGCGCCGTCGCAATCATAGCCAAACGATACCCGTCTGACAAGAGGTAGACGGATAGTTCTCCCTAGGACAAGCTGTCAGCTTGCCCTACGGCAGTCGGGCGAGGGACCTAGTCGCCCAAGAGAGCGCTGAGGTTACGGGGGATGATCTCGAGAAGCTCGATCAAGTCTAGCCGTTCCAGCTTCGCCACGGTCTCTGAGGGAAGACGCTCCTGGGCAACCCCATCCAGCAGAAGGGCGGTCTCCTCCTCCGAGAAAAGCTCGTCTCCCACGATCCAGTCCCTCACTTTCTTGTTCTCCGGGCAGGCCCTCTGGCAGTGCAGACAGCCCACCAGGCAGTTGTGCCAGGCGGGATCGACCCACTCTGGGAAGGGCACCTCTGCTGGCTTCTCGTTGAGGAAAGTGAGGCAGCGCTCGGCGTGGAGCAGGAACCGGTCGGAGGCGATGGCACCTGTGGGACAGGCGCGTTGGCAGGCCTGGCACTTCTGGCAGGCGTCCATTATCCGCAGGTCGTGCCAGTTGTCTTCCTTGGCAGGAAGGTCGGACCAGAGCGCGACCAGGCGGTGGAAGCTGCCCATGCCCGGGACATAGCTGACGTTGTTCTTGCCGTAGGCAGCCAGCCCGCTGCGCACGGCAGTGAGCTTCTTGGGGAGGTTGGCGAGTGCCACACGGTATCCGGATGGCGCCAGAATATCCGCCAGCGCGTCTGCGACCCGTTTGTCCACCTCGCACCAATGAAGATAGGTTGGTGGCACTATGGCAGGAACGGCTTCCCGTCGCCAGGTGAAGGTGATCTGCGTCTGCGGATCCGGAAGGGCGACCGCGATGATGGAGGTGGCGTTGGGCAGGATCTCAGGAGGCTCGAAATCGAACGAGGTGAGGCGCTCCTTGTAGAACTCAGCCTCGAACAGCCCGTCGCGGTGGCGTGCTTCGATGTCCGCGCGAAGGTCGTGTAGGTGTAGTGTGGAAACGGCCCCACCCCTGTAGCCCCGCGCAACCAGTTGTAGGAGCACTTCTTCTAACATCGTCGCCGCCTAATTCCCTGCAGACCTCCTTGAGCGCGGTGGAGCGTGCTCCAGAATCACCGAAGTGCAGGAACCAGGTCCACGCGAAGCAGGCACACCATATTGGACTCTTGCTACCGCCTGATCAACCACAGCATCAACACTGTGAGCAGTGTCGCCCCCAAGCAGGGGATGGTGCAGGTGAGCTCGCTGGGCAATTCGAGTTCGGGCAGCTCAACCTTGCCGGTATCGGGTGTGGGCTCAGGTAGCAGGGCGGTGTACCAGTACACATTGCCCCCTGTGTCGGCTCCGTTGACCCTCTCCGTAACCTGGAAACTGAAGGGGTCTGCAGTAGGGGCTTCGATGTGGATGGTGATTGGCGCCTGCTCTCCCGTGCTCAATGGCAGGCCGCGGATGATGGTCTCGTCGGGGCCGGTGGCGACTATCTCGTCGCCCCGGACGGTCCCACCGACCACATCGCCGCCTGTGGCCTGCATCCAGCGGTCGAACAGGTCACCCTGCATACGGATGACCAACTCTGCGCCTTGAGGCAGATCCGGATACTGGACGACCACGTCAACCTGGGCTGTCTCGGCGTTGGGAGGACCGACCACAATCGCCTCCACGTCCTCGCTACCAGTACTGGAGCCCGCGCTCTGCTGCATCTCCAAGATATGCAGGTTGCGCTGTGCGATGTTGTTGTCCCCTGGAACGTTTCCCTCATTGCGGATGGGGTCCTGGTCAGTCACCAACCGGACCAACAGGCAGCGGTGCCCAGCGCTAGGAAGGTTGGACCAGGCGATCTCTGGAGTGACGGCTCGCCCTCCCGCCGGCACGTCCACCGTCGCTGCACCGATGAGGGTCCAGCTGTCAGGCCAGGCGAGAAGCAGCGCGGGGTCGCCCCAATAGACGTTGACCGCCACGTTGGACGCATCCTGGGTGCCGATGTTACGCACCGTGACGTAGACGTAGTTCGTCTGACCGAAAGTGGGGTTCTGGAAGTCGGTCTCTCCAGCTTGCCCGTCGGCCTCGTGGCGGACGATGATATCCGGACTCATCCAGAAGGGTTCCCCGTTGCGGTTGGAAGGGACCGAGCCGTCGTCGTTGAGATGATCCCTGACCATCACATCCACCGCTGCGGGTCCCTGAGGCGTCGCCCTGGCGAGCTCGGTGGGGATGACCTCGGCCTCGCTCTGGCCGAAGCTCCACACGTCGCTGATGGTCTTGCTCTCACCGCCGGCCAGGCAGATGTTCCATTGTAGACCGATGCCGTTGTCAAGGTACTCGCTGCTGAGGGTGTTGTCCAGGTCCCGGCCAGCCTTAACGTCTTCCCAGACGCTGCCATAGTAGGCTTCCCTGTATCGGTCCGGCCTTGTGATAGGGGCAAAAACCATGAACCAGGTACGTCCCTGGTCGTATCCACCCACGGAGCCGGATCCAGTGTCATAATAGCCGTACCCATAGTCACTATTGGCGAAGTAGATGTCGGCGGCGTGGTAGAACTTGAAGCAGCTCTGAGACGCCCCGCGGTTGGTCATGGTCCAGTCCAACTGGAAGTAGTTGCGGCCATTCACGTAGGAGATAAGCTGCGTCACCTCCAGGCCGGCAGTACCGGTGCTCGACTGGCCGCCCGGCTGAGCGACTGGGGCTTGCCCTACCGCCGCTTCCGCCGGCGTGGGAACCAGAGTGGACGCACCAGCGCCTAACTGGCCGCGCGTCGTGACGCGCCAGGGGTCCCCTGCCGTGCCCGACCCTGAAGGCCCTTGGTGATCGATCCAGGTCAGTTCACTGCTACCGAATGAAGCCGACTCTCCGTAGTTGGGCATGTTGGGCCCATAGATCTGGCCATTGATGTACCAGAAGGGGCCGCTGTCGGCGTCGCCGTAGGTCGCCCCATGTTCGTAGTTCTGGTGGTACACCTGGA
>DATEXS010000352.1:0-2316 GCA_035256725.1 Anaerolineae bacterium | reverse complement strand
CCTCGGGATCGCCGAGCACCAGCTCGGCTATCCGCGCCCTGCCGAGCAAGGGCTCGGCGATCCCAGAGCGGCGGATGACTGCGAACCGTGCCCAGAGGCTCAAGTACGCTAGGCGCGTCATTGTCGGTAGCGCAGGGCCTCGGCTGAGAGGGAAGTCTCCAGTTCCTCGTCTATGAACCGCCCATCCTGGCGGACCAGTTCCCCGTCGAAGTAGAGTTCGCCGCCGCCCTGCTCCCTCCTTTGGTCCAGCACGATGTCCCAGTGGATGGCCGACTCATTGCCGTTGGGAGATTCGTCGGAGCTGTTGCCCAAAGCAAGGTGGAGCGATCCCGCCATCTTCTCGTCGAATAGAGCGTCCTTCATGGGGCGAACGATGAGCGGGTTGACGCCCAAGGCGAACTCCCCCGTATAGCGAGCGCCCTCATCGACGTCCAGGCTCTCGTTCAGCGCCTTGGTGTTGCCCTGGCACGAGGCGTCAACAACCTTTCCCTCTCGGAACTCCAACTCGATCTCGCGGAAGAGAATCCCCCTCTCCAGTAGCGGGACGTTGAACACAACGTGGCCGTTGATTGAGTCCCTCACCGGCGCGGTGAACACCTCGCCGTCAGGGATGTTCTCCTTCCCGTCGCACTTGACCGCTGGCATCCCTTTGATGGAGAAGGTGAGGTCCGTACCGGGCGCCACTATCCGAACCTGGTCCGTCAGCTCCATTCTCTCCACCAGTGGATCCATGGCCTTGGACATGCTGGCGTAGTCCAGGCAGCAGACCTCGTAGTAGTAATCCTCGAAGGCCTCCCGGCTCATCTCCGCCAACTGCGCGATAGAATCGGTGGGATAGTCCAGGATGCACCACTTGGTGTTCTTGACCCTCTCTTCCAAGTGTACCGGGCCGGAGTACAACCTCTGGAAGAGCTGCAACTGCGCACCATCCACATCGGCCAGGTCGAAGGGATTGTCGGGCCCATGAAAACACAGCCAGGCATCCATCTCCTTCATCAGCTTCAGATGTAGCTGGCCGAAGGCCTCCAGTTGCCCCTCGCTGGCGCCGCGCACCCAGGGGCGGAGCAGGGAGTAGTCGTTGTAGTACCAGAAAGGCACGCCCCCCAGCTCGGTGGCCTGTCTGATCACCTCCCTGGCCAGCTCCAGGCTCTCCTTGCCCCTGATGTCCAGCATGATCTTCTCACCGGGCTGAAGGTCCACCGAGTAGGTGAGCAGTATCCTGGCCAAGGCCTCGTTTCGTTGGTCTCTCATCGTGGTTTCCGTCCTCCACCAGACTCAGCTAGGACAGCTGGCCCAGCCGCTATGGTCCAGATCACAGGATGAACCTGCCCTCTCGCATGATCACCTGGCCTTCCACATCGATGGTCACTTTCTTGAGTACTCCATCCAGATGGACCGTGCTGGTCCAATCAGCACCGGTCTCCTCCGGGCTGGGATGGCCCACGGCCACGTGGACGCCCGGGTATTTCTCGTCCTGGAGCATGTTGCCCACCAGCCTTTCCACCCCCGTGTTCGTGCCGATGGCAAACTCACCCAGCCGGTTGGCGTTTTCGTCCTGGCCCATGTATTCCTCTAGCTCAGCGCGCAGGCCGTCGTCCACGCAGGCTACCTTCCTGACCCGCCCATCCCCGATCTCCCAGGTGACAGGCGTGTTTTCCACCAACCCGTACTTCGCGCTGAAGTAGTCGCCTAGGATCCCGTCGATGACGATCAGACCCTCCTCAACGTCGTAGGGGCAGGTGAAGACCTCACCGTCTGGGAGGTTGGTGGTCTTGCCCGGCCTGAGGAGGCCATCGCAGACCACCCACTTGAGGGAGGGAGAGAACTCCGCGGTGAAGTCGGTGCCGGCGGCCGAGGTGACCCTGATGTGCCTGGCTCCTCTGACTATCTCCCCCACTCCGGCGCTGACCCTTTGTACCTCCTCATAGTCCGCGCACATCCCCATGCGCATCAGTTCCTCGGTGATGCCGGGCATGTGGCCGTGTCTCAGCGTGCCCGTGGCATACACCACCCGGATCAGGGGGATCCTCAGGCTCCCCACCTCTCCTTTCTTGCCACTGGCCGCGAAGAAGCTGACGTCAGCGCTTCTCATAACCCGCTCTATCTCGTTTGGCAGGCCCAGAGGCTTGCTGCCGTCCTCAGGCCGGCCCCCGAAGTCCTCCAGCACGAAGGTAGTGATCCCCCCCGGGGTGATCTGTTCTGCCACCTGTCTCATCGCCGCGGCGATCTGCTGGGTCTCCAGGTCGGTGATGATCACCACCCTCTCGCCTGGCTGGACTCGCGCGCACTTGCTCACCGCCTGTTCGGCGCCCTTTT
>DATEXS010000351.1:0-5088 GCA_035256725.1 Anaerolineae bacterium | reverse complement strand
GTGGGCGATGAGGTTGGCGCCGGGGTCCTGGAGCAGGAGGTCGAACACCGTCTCGGTAGCTTCCTTTCCCTGGTTGGCCGCGATCTCCCGCAGCGACTGGCCACTGATCTCGAGCAGCACCTGTGAAAGCACCACCAGGTTCTCCCAGCCCGCGTCTTTGGCGATGCTCTCCCATCTGGGCAGCCCCTCCTCCATCTCCTTCGCGGCCCTCTCCCTGAGCGCGGCGTCTCCAAGCCTGTCCAGCGTCGCCTGCAGTCCCCCCTCATGCATCCACGGGGGGAGCATGGAACGCAGGTACGGGTTAGCGGCAGTGTAAGGGTACTGGTCGAAAGTGATGTCACCTCCACCCGCGCGTGCCTCGTCAATCTTGGAGAGAACCTCCGCAGTCTTCCCCCAATTGCCCTTCCCGGCCAGCATGAAGTGGGAGATATGGACAGCCGCACCAGACCGCTTGGCCAGCCCGATCATCTCACCCAGGGACTGGACCATCTCTGAGGAATAGTTCCTCATGTGACAGGTGAAGATCTTGCCCTTCTCCGCCACCACCCGGCACAGCTCAACGAGCTCATCAGGCGCAGCAAAGCACATCGGGGGGTAGAGCAGTCCGCTGGACAGGCCTATCGCCCCTTCATCTAGTGCAGCGGCGAGGATCTCTTTCATCTGCTCCAGCTCTTGGGGGGACGCCACCCGGGCCTCCATGCCCAGGACGGCGGTCCGGATCAGCTTGTGACCGACGAGTATGGCCTGGTTGTTGATCAGACCTTGCTCCTGGATCCTCTCCAGGTATTCTCCAAATCTGGCATACTTCCCCAGAGTCGTCACCGCCTCAGGGGTGTGCTCATCCAGGTAAGGGAGGCTTCTCTCCAGGAGGGGAGCAGAGGAGGAACCACAGTTGCCCACGATCTCGGTCGTGACGCCCTGACGGAGCTTCATGTCGGGGCGCGGCTCGCGGAAGAAGACGAAGTCCGAATGGGAGTGGGCGTCAATGAAGCCCGGCACCACCATAAGGCCGTCAGCGTCTATCACGCGCTTGGCGCTGGCCGCCTCCGTACGAAGCAAGAGAATCTTGCCGTCTTCGACACCGACGCTGGCTCTGTAGCCTGGGTTCCCACTACCATCGATGACCATTCCCCCCCTCAGCAGCAAGTCCAGCATGAGCGGACCTCCTTTCAGGTAAGTGGGCTGCGAGTGCGCTGATTATGCCAGGCGAATCTTCGTGGTATGTCAGTGATATCCCAATTATATGTCGATTCGTCCGAGTTGTCAAGATGAGGATACTACATCATCAGCTCTCCGCCGTTAATGTCTATCGTAGCCCCGGTAATGAAGGAGGCTTCCTCGGAAACCAGGAATGCCACCAGATTGGCCTCGTCTTCCGCCGTTCCCACTCGACCAAGAGGAATTTGGCGTGCCTCTTCGGCAATGTGTTCTTCGCTCTTCTCTCCGTATTCGCGCAGCATATGTTCGCGCATCATGGGGGTGTCAATCGTGCCCGGGGTGACGGCATTGACGTTGATATTGAAGGCTGCCACCTCCCAAGCGGCATGTCGTGTCAGCCCCAACACCCCTGCCTTCGACGCCGTATAATGGGCGCCAGCGTGGGTGCTGACGCTCCGCCCTGCCGAAGACGAAACATTGACAATCTTCCCGCCCTTCTGAGCCTTCATATAGGGCAACACTGCCCTCATGAAATTGAAAACGCCCTTGAGATTGACGCCGATCACCTCGGACCAGTCATCGTCGCTAATCGTCTCAAGTGGAGACGTAGTCCTGGAGATTCCGGCGTTGTTTACCAGTATGTCTATGCGACCGAACCGGGATACGGTCTCTTTAACGGCCCGCTCGACGTCCTCGCTCTTCGCGACATCCCCGGGCACATCAATGGCCTCAGCACCACATGAGCGTGCTTCCTCGGCCACGGCCTTCGCATGGGCGGGATTCAGGGAATTGACCGCAACCTTTGCTCCTTCTCTGGCGAGCAAGAGGGCCACTGCCCGGCCCATCCCTCGCCCCGCGCCAGTTACAATCGCCACCTTGCCACCAAACCTGCCTAGGCGGCAACCATCTGATGCACTCATGTCTCAACCCTCCAATACTGCTCCGCGCGCGCAGCGCGCATCTACGGCTCCCTCCAAGCCCTCAAACCTACGTTGATCGTCCCTTCCCTCGATTTGCGGCGTCGCAGCCAGCCCACAGCCCGCCGGCATTGCCACCGCGTCCGCAGGAAATCCCTTCCGCTAATATGCCCACGATTTGCGGTAGCCGCCAAAGCAGCTGTTCTGTTCGAGTTGATCTCGTCCTCCCACATGCACTGTGATTTGCCGTGCCTTGGCCTACCGCCACCTACCCCTCCTATCTTGCCTCACGGCGCGACCTCCACGAGGCATCCCCGCGGCCCTGGTCACATGTCACCATCTCCTTGGACTCAGCCCGCTGCGTCACCACCGAACAGCCTCTCCGGCATGACTACTCATCTAGGGGATTTCGCCCTGCAGGATCTTCACCAGCTTGTCAGTGTCGATGTTGCCTCCTGACACGATGCACACAACTTTGCCCGTGCCTGCCTGGCCGGTCAGAGCCGCTGCTACAGGTGCTGCTCCTGCACCCTCGGCGACGACTCGATTCCGCTCCACCAACAGCCGTATGGCTGCAGCGATCTCCTCGAGCGAAACGACAATCGACCCGTCAAGTAGTTGGCTGACCAGGGGCCACATCTCCGCGATCAGATGCGGGGCACCCATTCCGTCCACAAAGGTGGATTTGTACTCCACCTCTACGGGCCTTCCGGCAGCCAGAGAAGGCGCCAAAGGGGCGGCAGTATCCACCTCGGCGGCATAGATACTCACACCTGGCTTCAAGGCTCTCACAGCCGAGGCTATCCCGGTAATCAGCCCCCCACCTCCAAAGGGGATGACAATGGCGTCGACCTGCGGCAGTTGCTCCACTATTTCCAGACCGATGGTGCCATGTCCAGCAATGACGGTCCGCTCAGTCACCGGGTGGACAAAGAAACCCTTCATACCCTCAAGCTTGTGGCCACCGAGAACGACTGCGAACCATTCCGCCGCCGGTACCTTCTGGATCTGGCCGCCCAAGCGTCTGATCGCCGCAAGCTTGGTGTCGGGAGCGTGGTCGGGCACCACAATGGTGCACTTCAGGCCCATCTCCCGCGCATACCAGGCCACACCTTGGGCCATGTTGCCGGCGCTGGCGGTCCACACACCGTCTTCCAGCTTCTTCCTGTCCGTCAGCTTCAGGATGTTGCCAGCGCCACGCAGCTTGAACGAACCGATAGGTTGGAGATTCTCCAGCTTGAGATAGATATCTGCGGGCCCATCATCGACGTTAAGCCTCACGAGCGGGCTGTTCGTGCCTACGGCGCCGATCCGACTGCGGGCCGCAATGATGTCTTCAAGAGGTATGGGTGCAATTGTTGTCATGGCTCAGTTGTCCCTCGTGCCAGTGCCGCAGACACCCGCTTGGTCACGATTGGCCCTCCTCAGCGACATGTGTCTCCCGACGAGTCAGTCGAGACATTGACCGGACTCTGCTAGTGCAGCCCCCATAAGACCCGTGGGGGTGTTCCGGCGGCGGTGGGCTGTTGCCCAATCTCACGCGGACAGCGGAACCACCAACACCACAAAGATCATGAGGGTCAGTCCGAAGAGAAGTGGAACTCCGTGAATGAGCCCCTTCACCAGGTAGTCACCCATGTTAGTAGTGAATGCCTCCGCGTCCGGTCTGCGTCAGAGTGCTAGGGCGTTATGGACACCTCAACCCCGAGGCCCCTTTCTTCAGCCAGTTCATAGACCCTCTTCGCGGTAGCCACGTCTTGGATAGCCATCCCGGTGGACTTGAAAACTGTGATCTCGGCATTATTCTCTCGGCCCTTCTTCTGGCCGGCAACGATCTCGCCGAGGGTGGCATGCATAGAGTCCTCGCTTATTGCGCCGTCCGCCAAAGCTTGGGCGATTTCGCCGGTGATTAGTGCCTGCTTGACCAGGTCTGTGACCCACTTGTCCGCTCGAGCATAGACGTCAGAATCCAGCTCCCTCTTGTGCGGCATGTCGGCACCCACCGCCGCGATGTGCATGCCCTCCTCTACCCAGTCACCCCTTACCACCGCGGAACGGGCAGGCGTGCAGGTCACCAGAATATCCACGTCCCGACAGACGTCTCGAGGGCTCCCCACCGCTTCGGCTTGCAGACCCATACTCGTTACGGCTGCCACCAAACGGCTCGCAGCCGCAGGATCGAGGTCGTGGACCTTGACATTGCCCAACTCCCGGACCTCGGCTATGGCCGCCACCTGTGGCAAAGCTATCGCTCCCGCGCCCACGATACCTAGAGTCTTCGCGTCCGCTCTCGCCAGGTACTTGGCGCTTACCCCGGTCGCCGCGCCAGTCCGCATAGCAGTGATATACGCGCAGTCCATGATGGCCAGAGGCATGCCGGTGAGAGGGTTGTGATAGACCACCAACCCGGCGCTCGCGGGGAGATTGTACTTCACTCGATTCTGCTCGTGATGACAGATAATCTTCACCCCCGCCGCCTGGAGCCCCTTCAGATACCCTGGCATGACGCCGATGACCCCATGGACATCCTCGAACCACAGCGCCATACGTTCAGGCACCTGTGTCGTGCCTCGGCCGTCCTCCAGGAAGGCCTCCTCCACAGCCTCCATGGCCATTCGCATGGTCAGGAGTTGCTCGACATCATGGCGTCCTAGTATCAGGGTCACCATCCCATCCTTTCCCTGGGCTGAAGCAGTTTCCTCGCAGCCTTGGAGGTTACCTCTTCGTCTCACGTGAGGATGCGCAATGCGGTCATGGCATAGGCCTTGGCCGCGGAGGCCACCTCCCTCGCAAGTATATGCTCCCCGACGGCGCAGACGCAAGCCTCCACATCTTGTTCGCAGGTCATCGCCTCCGCTTACCCTTCCACGCGGAGAGCAGTCCAGAACTCACCGCCGGACGCCGCATGGGTAGCCTTCCCGCTGCGCCGTTGAGACTGGCGATTTGACAGGTCATGTCCTTGTTTGTATAATGGGGGTGCTTATTCACTATGTGAATATTCCCGACATGAAGG
>DATEXS010000350.1:0-3303 GCA_035256725.1 Anaerolineae bacterium | reverse complement strand
CGCTACTGGCGGAGGCGGCCTCCGCGGTAGCAGCCCCGCCTCTCCAGGAGATGGGTACGGTGGCAGGAAATCTCTGTCAGAACACAAGGTGCTTTTACTTCAACCAGTCTCGTTTCTGGCGACAGGTCCGAGGGCCCTGTTACAAGACCGGCGGCGACAGGTGCCACGTCATCGAGGGCGGCAAGCGCTGTTTTGCGACCTATCAGGGAGACCTGGCGCCGGCGCTCATCGCGCTTGGAGCCACCGTGACCTTGGCTAGGAAGGGCGGTGAGCGCACACTTCCTCTGCCAGAACTCTATACCGGCAAGGGTAAGCGGCCTGTCGCCCTGGAGACAGGCGAGGTACTGACCGAGGTTCGGGTGCCAGCATCCGTCGCCGGCGCGGGTGGAGACTACCAGAAGCTACGGCAGCGCGGAGCTATGGATTACCCCCTGGTCGGCGTGGCGGCCGCTGTCCGCAAGGACGGTTCCGACGTTTGCGCCTTGGCAAGGGTAGCGCTCACCGGTGTTAGCACAGGCCCCCTGGTCGTGCAGGAGGCCAGCGATCTACTCGAGGGTCGGCGAGTGGACGAGGCGCTGATGTCCCAAGTTGCAGATGCGGCGTACGAGTTGGCCCGTCCTGTGAACAACGTGGGCAGCGAGGCCACCTACAGAAGGAAGATGGTCCGGGTGCTCACCAGGAGAGCTCTGTTCAATGCGTGGGGAAGGGAGTGAGAGGATGGAGAAGCGGCTTATCCGCCTTTTGGTAAATGGCGACCAGCATGACGTTGCCGTTTGGCCCAACGAGACCCTGGTGGAGGTGCTTCGGGACAGGCTGGAGCTGACCGGAACCAAGATGGGCTGCGGCGAGGGCGCTTGCGGAACTTGTACGGTGCTGGTGGAGGGCAGGCCGGTGCGCTCTTGCCTGACTCTGGCTGTGGAGGTCCAGGGGAAGGAGATAGTGACTATCGAAGGTCTGGCTGAGGGCGGCGATCTGCATCCCGTACAGGAGGCCTTCGTCCAGCACGGAGCCATCCAGTGCGGGTTCTGTAGCCCTGCCATGATCCTGACCGGCAAGGCTTTGCTGGATGAGAATCCCCACCCCACCGAGGATGAGGTCCGCCGTGCCCTCTCCGGGGTGGTGTGTCGATGTACCGGCTACACCAAGATCGTGGAGGCCGTTCTCGCCGCGGCGGGTGAAGCGTAGGAGGAGGGGAAGACGATGCCAGAACACACGTTAGTGGGCCAACGGGTGGTAAGGATCGACTCGCAGGCGAAGGCGACGGGAGAGGCGCGGTACACAGCGGACTTGACCCTGCCCAGGATGCTATACAGCAAGGTGCTGAGGAGCCCGCATGCTCATGCCCGGATCCTCCACATCGATACCAGTAAGGCGGAGAAGCTGAAAGGTGTCAAGGTGGTCGTCACTGGCCAGGATGCGGCCGGCGTGAAGTGGGGCGTGTTCCGCTACACTCGCGACCAAGAGCTTCTGACCGCCGACAAGGTTCGCTATATCGGGGAGGACGTGGCGGCGGTCGCGGCGGAGGATGAGGAAACCGCACTGGAGGCGCTAGAGTTGATCGACGTTGAGTACGAGGTCTTGCCAGCGGTGTTCGATCCTCTGGAGGCCATGAAGGAAGGCGCGCCGCAGATCCACGATCACGCTGAGAACAACATTAATATCCACGTGCCTATCGAAGTAGGCGACGTCGACAGGGCCTTCCAGCAAGCCCACTATGTGAGGGAAGATCGGTTCCTTGACCGCGAGTATACGTATTGTCAGACCGAGCCTTATGCGGTACTGGCCAGCTATGACCGCGCTGGGAATCTGGAGATCTGGACGCCCAACGCCTCCCCTCACACCAAAGCCAAGGCCCTCTCCAATCTGCTGGAGAAGCCTTTGAACAAGGTCAGAGTGCGGAGAATAAACACAGGTGGCGCCTTCGGTGGCCGTTCCGACATCTTCCCTGGGGAGTTCATCGCCGCCCTCCTCTCCATGAAAGCCGGCAGGCCGGTCAAGATGGTATATACCAGAGAGGAGAGCTTCACCAGCGTCAGGCAGGCGCACTCCATGGTGGTGGATTCGAAGATTGGTGTGACGAGGGATGGGCGCATTGTAGCCAGTGAGATCAAGCTCGTCCTGGATGGGGGGGCCTACAGCAGCACAGGGCCCATCGCCACTTCCGTGCCTTTCCTGGTCTGGGAGGAGACGTATCGCCTGCCCAACGCCCGCTTCAATGGGTATCGTGTCTATACCAACAAGCCGGTGAGAGGTATGTATCGCTGCCACGGCCGGGCCTTTCACGGAGGGTTGGGTATGCAACTGGACATGATCGCCGAGGAGCTGGGCATAGACCCGCTGGAGATACAGCTCAGGAATGCACTCACGACCGGCGAAACGCAGGCCACAGGCTCCAGGATCATCAGTTGCGGCCTGACCGAGGCGCTGGAAACGGTGGCCGAGAGGTCAGGCTGGAAGGAGAAGCGGGGCAAGCTGCCCTACGGTCGGGGCGTGGGGATGGGCGCCAACGGCATGATGGTGGGGTTCCCCATGGGGATACGCGGTGGGTCCGCGGCCCTGATCAAGTTCAACGAGGACGGCGGGGCTACCCTGATCTCCGGCGTGGTGGACAACGGTCAGGGCAATGAGAGCATGGTGGTCCAGATTGCCGCCGATGTGTTGGGATTGAGGATGGAGGACATCAACCTGGTGTCTGCCGACTCTGAGGTTACACCCCTCGACCAGGGAGCCTACTCCCAGGCGGCGACCTTCGTCTCCGGGAACGCGGTCAGGGCAGCGGCGATGGACGCCAGGGAGCAAATCCTGGACATCGCCTCTGACATGCTGGATGCCTTACCTGGAGAACTGGAATCGAAAGGCGGGAAGGTCCAGGTCAGGGAGCGGCCCGAGCGGAATGTGTGGCTGGGCAAGGTGATCCGGCAGGCCCTCATTGACAATGCCCCGGTCGTAGGGAAAGGCTCGTACATGCCCAAGGTCGATCAGAGTCGAGAGTGGGTCAACAACCCCAAGGGTCAGCATGCGGGCACCTTCAGCTTCGGCGCGGTGGTTGCTGAGGTGGAGGTGGATACGGAGACCGGCCAGGTGAAGGTGACTAATGTGACCGGCGCCCACGACTGCGGCTTGGCCATCAACCCCATGGCAGTGGAGGGCCAGCTAGAAGGTTCCGTCGCCTCGGGGGGCGTGGGGGCCACTTTACTCGAAGAGCATGTGTGGGACGGGGGCCAGATGCTGAACGCCAACATGCTGGAGTACAAGGTGCCCCTGTCGGTGGACATGCCGCAGATCGTACCCATCATAGTGGAG
>DATEXS010000349.1:0-4798 GCA_035256725.1 Anaerolineae bacterium | reverse complement strand
GTGGCCAACACCTATCACCTGTACCTCCGTCCCGGGGCCGACATCGTGGCTCGCCTGGGTGGGCTTCACGAGTTTATGGGCTGGGATGGCCCCATCCTGACCGACAGCGGTGGGTTTCAGGTCTTCAGTATGGAGCACCTGCGCGATGTGGATGACGACGGCGTGACTTTTCGTTCCCACATCGACGGCTCCGAACATCGCCTGACCCCGGAGAAAAGTGTTGCCGTGCAGGAGCACCTGGGGGCCGACCTAATTGTGGCTCTGGACGTGTGCCCACCGTATCCTAGCGACTACGCCCATAACCTGATCGCGTTGGACCGCACTCATCGGTGGGCCGAGCGGTGTCTCAAGGCCCATACCAGGAACGACCAAATGATGCTTGGAGTGGTGCAGGGGGGCACGTACCCCGATCTTCGCGAAGCAGCCGCACGCTACGTCACATCTCTAAACTTCCCAGGCTATGCCATCGGTGGTCTCAGCGTTGGGGAGCCGAAGGAATTGATGCACAAGATGCTGGAGATCACGATCCCACTGCTGCCGGAGGACAAGCCGCGCCATCTCTTGGGCGTGGGTTCCCCGGAGGACCTTTTCGAGGGGGTGTGGAGAGGCATAGACATCTTCGACTGCGTGCTGCCCACACGCGTGGCTCGCAACGGCACCTTCTTCACCCGACAGGGACGCCTCAATATCCGTAACTCGCGCTACAGCGACGACCAGGCGCCTGTGGAGGAGGGATGTGCTTGCTACACCTGTCGCCACTTCTCAAGGGCCTATTTACGCCACCTGGTTATCGCCAAAGAGATACTGGGGCTGCACCTGGCCACTCTACATAACCTGCACTTCATGATCGAACTGATGCGAACCATTCGGACGGCGATACAGGAAGGTTATTTCGCCTCTCTCAGGGAGCAGTTCCTGGGAGCCTACCAAACCACGGACTACGAGGCGGCGAAGCGGGATCGGCGGGCCTGGGTGGGCAAGCCTCGCACGTCAGAGGGGGTGCTCAACGACTAGCCCGGTGCAGGCGGTCATCTTGGGAATCGTGCAGGGCGCGACCGAGTTCCTGCCGGTCAGTAGCTCTGGGCACCTGGTGTTGGTGCCCTGGTTATTGCAGTGGGAAGATCCCGGACTGGCCTTTGATTCCACACTACACCTGGGGACTCTTCTGGCGGTGGTGGCCTTCTTCTGGAAGGAACTCTCTGACCTTGCGGTCGGGCTGGTGGCGAGCATGAGGGATCGTTCGCTCTCCGGCGACCCGGTGCGCAAGACTGCTTGGCTGGTGCTGGTCGCCACCGTGCCCGCTGCCCTGCTTGGCTTCCTACTTGAGGATTTCTTCGAGAGCCTGTTTGCACGGCCCACATTGGTGGGACTTCTGCTCCTGTGCACGGGCGCTTTCCTGGCGCTCAGTGAAAGGTGGAGCCGTAGGGTCCTCGAGATGTCCGACATGAGTTGGCTGGACGCGGTTTTCGTAGGCCTGGGACAGGCTCTGGCCATCGCCCCGGGCATATCGCGTTCGGGCGCCACCATCAGCGTGGGCCTCTGGAGAGGGCTGCGAAGGGAAGCGGCGGCCCGTTTCTCCTTCCTGCTCAGTGTCCCCATCATCTTGGGCGCTGGACTGTTCAAGGCGAAGGAGTTGCTGGAGATGCCGAGCGTGGCTCAGTCGCCTGCGACTTTGCTGGCGGGGTTCCTGGCGGCGGCCACCAGTGGTTTTGTGAGCATCAGGTTTCTGTTGTCCTATCTGCGGAAGCGACGTCTGTACCCTTTTGCTGTGTACTGCTGGATAGCGGGCTCACTCAGCGTACTTCTGTCCCTGTTGTCGATACGCTAGCGACCTTCGATCCCCTTCTTGAGTTTGCGGCTGGGGCGAACAGTAATGACCAGTGTCGGCCCTGAAAAGTGGTTTAGGCCACTCGAAGTCGTGCTCCTTGTGCTGGGTTGTCTCCTGGTCCGGTGCTCCGCCACTGTGGAAACCCCCAGCGCTGTGCAACTGAAGTTGGCCGGATCAACCTCCATGAAGGACCTGTTGGAGGAGCTGGCCGGAGCCTACACCACACGCTATGGCTGGGTCAGCATCGACATGGATCCCAGGGGTACGCAGTTGGGGCTAGATGCGCTCCGCGAAGGAGCCGTGGACGTGGCACTGGTGGCGCGAGAGCTTCGGCCGGACGAGACTCAGGGCATTGAGGCCGCAGTCATCGCCTACGATGCTGTCGCGGTCATCGTCAACGGCCAAAATCCGACAGACGATCTGACTATCGAGCAGTTGAGGGGCATCTACGCCGGACAGATCCTCGTTTGGTCCGAGCTGGGAGGTCAGGAGGCAGATATCCAGGTGGCCAGTCGTGAGGACGGCTCCGGAACCAGGGAGGCGTTTGAGAGCGCGGTGATGGAGGGGGAGAGTGTGACGACAATGGCTGTGGTCATGCCCGGCAACGAGGCCATGGGACATTTCGTTGAGGAGAGCCCGCTTGGAGTTGGCTATGTGTCATCTGTGGGGATTCCCCTCGGCACTCGCGCCCTGCGCATTGATGGAGTCAGACCCGGCGTCCAGGCCGTTGCGCAGGGGACGTACCCCTTGATTCGTCCTTATGTGCTGGTCATCAGGGAAGATGCAGGACAGGATGTACGGTCGTTCGTCGACTTCGTTCTGAGCCCTGCGGGGCAGGTCATCGTCGGCCAGCAGTACGGGCGGGTGAGGCAGTGAGAGGCCAAGGAGGAGGACATGGCAGCCGAGAAGGTGTTGATAGTCGATGATGCCCAGGGCGTGATCGATTTCCTGTCGGACTATGTGCTCCGTCCCCACGGCTACGAAGTGCTCTGTGCAATGGATGGCGAGGGTGGGCTGGCTGTAGCGCTGCGTGAGCACCCCGATCTGGTTATCCTCGACCTGGAGATGCCCAGGATGTCGGGCATGGAGGTCCTGGAAGCCCTCAAAGAGAAGGGCATCGATATACCGGTCATCGTCATCACCTTCCACGGCTCGGAGACCATCGCAGCGCAGGCTTTCAGGCTCGGCGTGAAGAACTACATCACCAAACCCTTCAAGATGGAGGAGATCCTGGAGGCGGTCGAGCAGGCTCTCGAGGAGTCCCGTCTGAGAAGGGAGAGGGCCGAGTTGGTGAAGAGATTGAGCCTGGCCAACAAGGAACTCGAGCGGCGCATCAAGGAGTTCAATATTCTCCATGGTATCGGCCAGGCTATGAACTCCCTGTTGAACTTGGAGGATCTCCTCCGCAGGGCGGTCGAGGCGGCGGTTTACGTCACTGGGGCCGGGGAGGGGGTAGTGCATTTGCTGGACGAGACCGGAGGCAGCCTGGACGTGGGCGCTGCGCAGGGGCAGGGGGCAACTGAGTCGGCAGATATCGTCGAGGAGCTAGACGAGGCCACCCTCCGGGAAGCCATGAACAGCGGAAAGGCCACGGTCGTGGAAAGAAAGCGCGGTGGAGACGCTGAAGATCCGGATTCTGAGCGGGAGCTGGACAGACTGCTCGTGGTGCCGCTGAGGATACGGGGCGAAGCTATAGGGACACTAGGCGTGGCGAGCCGTGCATCAGACAGGATGTTCTCTAGCAGGGACAAATACCTGTTGAGCGTTTTGGCCGACTACGTGGCCATCGGGGTGGAGAATGCCCGACTCTACGACCGGGTTGAGCGCCGGGCTGAGGAGCTGAGTTTCCTCAACGAAGTGGGGCAGGCCCTCTCCTCCATCCTCAATCTTGAGGAGGCGTTGACGCTGGTCATGGAGCGGGTCAACTCCATGCTCAAGGTAGAGGCCGGTTCGCTGCTCCTGGTCGATGAGGAATCCGAAGAACTGGTTTTCCAGATTGCCTTGGGAGAGAAGGGCGAAGAGATCAAGCCGCTGCGGATCAAGATGGGCGAAGGGATTGCCGGTCGCGTGGCCCAGACAGGGCGCCCGCTCCTCATTCGGGAGCTAGATCGGGATTGGGCGCGCGAGAACGCCATCGACATATCCACCGACTTTCTGGCGGAGTCGGTGCTCTGCGTGCCGATGATAGCCAGAGGTAAGACCATCGGAGTGATCGAGGTCATCAACAAGCTGGATGAAAGCTTCACCCAAGATGACCAGAGCCTGCTGAGCTCGATAGCCAGCTACGCCGCTGCGGCTATCGAGAACGCCCGGCTGTTTCGCAGGTATGAGCCGTCCTCGGCGTCTTGACGCCGTATCGGGCCCACCACACCTGAAGCCGCGGACTTCAACTCTCCTGGGGCCAAGACCGTCGCTGAGCCTCGGCGCAAAGGCGACAGCTATCCAAGGTCGAGATCCTCGCCTAGCGCACTGAGACGCGCGGGCGCGAATAGTCGCCTGCCCCTAGACCGGCCCACTATGCGGTGGGACCGGTCTTCGGTGGCGTGGGCAACGGGCGACTGGCTAGCGATCGAAGTAGATGCTCTTTCCAGTCGCGGATAAGGGTATGCCGATCACCACATCCGCGTCGATCAGCCCCATCTCTCTGGCCACCGGGCCGATGCGGTACATGATGCGGTTGTCCGCGTTGAGCAGCCCTGCGGTCTTCACCGCTGAGCCGATGGCGATGCCCAGGTCCAGCATGCGTAGGCAGCACTGCGGACCCGAGTACTCACCATTGTAGGTATTCGGGGTAATGCATTTCTCCTCTCCACAGGCGCCGCAGTTGAGCCCGAGTGGCTTGGCGTCCCTGAGGCCCAGAAGCAGGACGGCCTCGGAGTTGAGCACATTATTCCCATCGCGGTCAAAGAGGCCTTTGCCGGTCCTTTCCCCGAACTCGATCATCTTCCGGCCGATGGTACGGAGGGTATC
>DATEXS010000348.1:0-8840 GCA_035256725.1 Anaerolineae bacterium | reverse complement strand
TGAGTATTCTCAGCGACGTGCGCAGCGCCTGCCTGTCCACCTCTCCCCGCCTGACCGGGAAAGTACCGTACAGCTTGAAGAAGAAGGCGACAATCGGGTTGCTATAGTTCTCCACCTTGGACATGCCCATGATCTGTCGGTCGATGAAGGCAGCCCCGATCACGGTATCTATGGAGATTATGTGATTCTGCACGGCAATCAGAGGCCCTTCCTCTGGCAGGTTCCCCAAACCATCCACCTCGCAATCGAGGAGGAGCTTGATCAGGAGCCGGAGAACCGCATTGGCAAAACGCTGGAAAGTCATCGCTATCTCGCCTCCTCAAGTACCGGTGTCCCTTGTCACGTCAGGAGCCCAGCCGTCGACGAGTTCCTCTACTACCCTTAACACCTCAGCTATCGACAAGTTGTTGGTATCCACCCTTACTGCATCCTCAGCAGCCCGCAGCGGCGCTACCTGCCTCTGACGGTCGACGCTATCGCGGCGCCTCATGTCGTGGAGTATGCTCTCGTAATCCGCCTCCTCGCCGCGTTCCAGTATCTCGAGGTACCTGCGCCGGGCGCGCACCTCGGGCGATGCATCCAGGTAGATCTTCAAGTCGGCGTCAGGGATGACTACCGTTCCAATGTCCCGGCCGACCATCACCACGCGACCCTGTCGAGCGATGCGCCGTTGCTGCTCCGTCAGAGCCTTGCGTACACCGGCATAGGCTGAGACCGATGAGACGTGCCTGTCCACCTCAGGATCTCTGATCTGCCAGGTGACATCCTCCCCGTCGGCCAGGACGGTGTACTGCCGCCCGTCAACCCCCGCGGGCCTCGCGATCTCGATGTTCAGAGTCCTGGCCACCGCGCTGATTGCTTCTTCATCGCTGACGTCCAGGCCCTTCTGTATAGCCGCCCACGTAACGGCACGATACATGGCCCCGGTGTCGAGGTACAACAAGCCGAGGCGCTCGGCCAACAGACCGCCGATGGTGCTCTTTCCCGAAGCCGCGGGGCCGTCAATGGCAATTGTGGAGGGTCGTGGCACCATGACCTCTGTGACTGCGCGCTGGATCCAACTGCCAGGGCTTGGGAGCTTGGAGTTGGGCCACCGAAGGGACAAAACAAGCCCCGATACGATTATACGCCTCGCCCTGGGGAGAGACAACTCAGCGCAGTATTCTCCTCCTCGCCCACTGGAAAGGGTCCACGGCGACTTCGCCCACCCTCAGTTCCCAATGCAGATGCGTTCCCGTGGATAACCCGGTGGAACCCAGGTGTCCAATGACTTGCCCTTGGGACACAACCTGCCCCTCGACCACTACCAGGTCCGACATATGATTGTAGCAGCTGTACACCCCCAGGCCATGATCCACGATCACCGTGTTGCCTCTCACTTGCAGAAGCTCGGACAGCACCACCCTCCCATCGCCTGAGGCGAAGGCGGGATCAGTCGGCTCTCCGTCCAGGTCGACACCCGCGTGCCGCCCGGGTCCGGTATCGTATTGCCTGATGGCACCGTACGCCGAGGTGACTGTGATGGCCTGCACGGGGTAACCAAACTCCTCGCCCCACAACTTGTCCAGGCCGAATTCGGCATAAATCTTCGCCAGCCGCTCCCTCTCTGCCGTCACGATCTCCGGGTCCAGCAAATACTCCCGTTCGGTCGGTATGTCGATGACCTCTACCGGGAACTGGCCATAGGTGACCGTCACCGTGCCGGTAACCTCGACCACTTCCCCTAGAGCGCTGGTCGCCTCGACCCAAATGGCCCGAGGCCCCACGTCCGCCCACGAAGTCAGGCCAAATAGCGACCAGTAGCTCCCTTTGAGCTCCACGAACCGCAGCGCCTGCTCGCCCAGGAGGCCGTCCAACTCCACATCGCGGTTCGTCTCCAGGTGAATCACCACCGTATCGCCCTGCTGCGGCTGCTCAGGATCCACCTGGACAGACACGCTGAGTGGCTCTGGCGTGGGGGTGGACGTGGGTGTCGGTGTTGGCGTCGCTGTCGGAGTGGGGGTTGGTGTATTGGTGGGCGTGGGCGTGGGTGTGAAGATCAGGGCCGCCAATTGCTGCGGGGGCGAGGTGAGGAGTGCGTAGCCAGCCGTCCCCCCCATGGCCAACACCAACAGAAGCCAGATGGTGATCCTAAGCGCTCTGTGACTCATCAGCGGGTTCACCGGCTCCTAGCTCTGGGAGGTCCTTAAGGTTCGACAGGCCGAAGTATTCGAGAAACTCGAAGGTCGTGGCATAGACGACGGGGCGCCCGGCGGCATCCAGGCGATCCACTACCTCGATGAGGCCCCTAGCGACCAGATTCTTCAGCACGCCCTGGCAGTCGACCCCCCTGATCGTCTCTATCTCGGGCGTGGTAATGGGCTGCCGATAGGCGATTATGGCCAGGGTCTCCACGGCTGCTGCCGACAGCTTGCCCGAGTAGTGTAGCCCCAGGAATCGTTCCACGTAGGGCGCCACCTCCGGAGCGGTCACCATTTGGATCTGCTCCCCCTGGTACTGCACTCGCAGGCCCCGCTCCAGATAGTCGGCAGCCAGCGAGAGGGCAGCCACCCGGACCAGAGACCTCTCCACCTCCAGGGCCTCTGCCAATCGCGCGATGCTCACTGGTTCATCAGCCACGAACAGGATGCTCTCCAGCACGGTCTTCGCTTCCAGGATGTCCATCAGCCCGCCCTTTGACACCTATCGAGGCAGTACGTATAATGGCGCCAAACTGCTCGCGCCGCAAAGGATACACGCGTGAAAAGGTCACTTAGGACGTCTATGGCCGTCATCTTCCTGGCTCTCTCCATCGGTTCGCTGGCCTGCCTTCCCTGCCAGACGTCCTCGCAACTGGCCCCTACGCCCGAGAGGACCGTCCCCGTGTCGGCCGAGGACGCTCAGGAGCTTGTCTCCACTCTGGGCCAGGGGATCGTCCCCGACTCGGAAGGGAACTTCGCCCTGACCATCACGGAGGAGGAACTCACCTCTTACGTGGCCCTCAACATGCAAGAGAGCATCATCGAGCCCCAAGTCCTGCTCACCGATGGCCAGATACAGCTCTACGGTACTATGGTCAGCCCTATTGAGGCACCGGTGGCCGCCCTGGCCACGATCCACATCGACGAAACTGGCCCTCATGTCGCCGTTGAATCGGTGTCCGTGGGCGGTTTTCCCCTGCCGAAGACGTTCGTGGAGGCCTTCGCCCAGCAGATAGAAGATTTCGTCGCAGCGGCGCAGAGACACGGGGATTTGGAGATCACCCATATAGAGATCGGTGAGGGCAAGCTGATCATCAGGGGCACCGTGGCACCCTGACCCCCCTGTCTCAAGAACTCTCCGGGTAGGGCGCGTGGCGCATGTTGACCTTGATCTTCCGTAGCCTAAGGCCCATCCGTTCCTCCACCACCTCACGCGCCACCTGACAGACCTCTTCTGTCTTCGCAGGGACATCTATGTCTGGAGTCGTCTCCAGGTTCAGCTCTATGTCAATGTCCTTGCGGCGCGGCTTGATCACTGGCGTGACTTTCACCACGTCGGCCAGTTGATCGATCCGGTACTCTAGCCTCTGGGCGATGGAGTCCACCGCCACTTCCACCTCCCCGCCGGCCGCCTTCTCCAGGATGGCCCTCTTGCGCGGCGGTCTTCTGAACTCCAGATACAGCACCAGGGCCCCAACAATGAAGCTGATGATCCCCATTAGCAGAAAAATGACCCGCTGGAAAGTGGTCAGGCCGGGCGACACGCCTGTCAGCACCTGCTGAGCAAACACGATGGCGGGCTCCGGAAGGAGCAACAGCAGAGGCACCACCGTCACTAGCGCCAGGAACAGCAGTATCGTCACAAGTCTGTTGAATAGATTCATCGTCTCCCCTCCCTATCGTCCAATTGCATAGCCTACCACACCGCCTCACCAACTCGTGCCCGGCAGCCGAGCGCAGGACGGAATCCCTGCTCCCAGCCTCTCCGTCGTCCAGAGACCGGCCGTCGCCCGCAGATGAGACAGCGCTGCGCCCCGGCGTCTACTATAGCTCGTCCAGGCGAGAACCCACGAAGTCCCGATGCCCTCGCACGAAATCCTCTACGCTCATGGGCCGCCCTCCCGCCAACTGAACTTCCTCCAGCAGAAGGGCTCCCTGGCCACAGACCACAGCCGGGCCCGATGACAAGTTCACCACCAGACCCATAGCTTCTTTCCCATCCCATTCAGGATCCGGTCGAGCCCTCAGGACCTTGATCTGCTCGCCCTGCCAACGAGTGGACGCGCCGGGGCGAGGGTTATAAGCCCTGACGCGATGCCAGATCACCCCGGCGGGCAGCGACCAGTCCAAAATGGCATCCTCTTTGGCCACGGGCTTGCTGTAGGTGGCCCGCGCCTCGTCCTGAGGTACGGGATCTATCCTTCCCTCCAGCCAACCCGGCAACGCCTCGATCAGTAGCTCCGCACCCAGCGTGCCTAGCTTTTCCTCCAGCGAACCAGCCGTGTCCTCCGGAGCTATATCGGTAGCGCGCTGGGCAATGATCGGCCCTGTGTCCATGCCCTCGTCCATGAGCATGATGGTGACCCCTGTCTCCACTTCGCCAGCGAGCAGAGTCCCCACTATGGGGGCTGCTCCCCTGTACTTAGGCAGCAGCGAGGGGTGAACGTTGATCACCCCGGCGGGGGGAATGATGAGCACCCGGGGGCGCAGTATCTGACCAAAAGCGGCCACAACTATCACCCGCGGCTGCAGTTCCCTGAGCTGAGCGGCCGCCTCCTCCTGACGCAGGGATACGGGCTGGAGTACCGGCAGCCCCAGCGACTGGGCGGCCTTCTTCACCGCCGATGAGGTGACTTTACGCCCCCTTTTCGCGGGCCGATCGGGTTGGGTGATCACTCCCACCACCTCGTGGTGCTCCGCCAGTGCCCTCAAAGACGGCACGGCAAAGGGGGGCGTCCCCATGAACACTATCCTCTCACGCATTCATCACCTCGCCAGTGGTTGATTCTAGCACAGCGGCGCGGCCACTTCAAGGCTTGACTTCCCTGTTGGAGGTGGTAGAATGGATTCAGACTAAGGTGTCGCGAGCATGGCGGGATCCGCGCGATCCTTGAACCCCCGAGACTCAACTGCCAGGGTGAGCCCAGTGAACTCCTGGCTTCTTTCATCGCGGCCTCACCGATGCCCAGGAGGCGTCCCGTGACGGGCTATAAGGCGAAGTGGCACGTTCCCCCCCAGTTGCCTCCTCCCTTGCTGAACAGCTATGCTGGCCTCCCTCCCTTCCTGGTCCAGTGTCTGCACAATCGCGGTCTGACCGACGCCGACCAGATGCGCCGCTTCCTGGCGGGCGAATGGGAAGAGGTAGACCCCTTCCAGATCAAGGGCATGGCTCAGGCCGTCGGCAGGATCCGGCAAGCCACCCGCGACGGGGAATTGATCGCCATCTATGGCGATTTCGACGCCGACGGGGTCACCGGCACCGCACTTCTCGCCGAAACCCTCTCGGCGGTAGGTGCCCGGGCTATCCCCTACATCCCCCATCGTGTGGACGAAGGCTATGGCCTAAACCAGGCGGCCATCATCAAGCTAGCCAGGAGGGGCGTCAGCCTGATCGTTACCGTGGACTGCGGGTCGAGAGCACTGCGCGAAATAGACACCGCCCGCAGCCTGGGACTGGATGTAATCGTGACCGACCACCACTCCCTGCCGGCCGAGCTGCCCCCTGCTCTGGCCGTGGTCAACACCAGGCGTGAGGACTGCCCTTACCCCTTCAAAGGCCTCTCGGGCGTCGGTATCGCCTTCAAACTGGCTCAGGCCCTGCTGCTGGTGACTGGCCAGCAGCCCTTGAGGGCGCAGCGCTTGTCCCTGGACGAAGAGCAGCTCCTCGACCTGGTCGCCCTCGGCACCGTAGCCGATCTTTCCCCTCTCCACGAGGAGAATCGGTATCTGGTCAAGAAGGGCCTGGCCCAATTGGCCCGCGCCGCCAGGCCCGGTTTGGAGGCCCTGATGCAGCAAGCCCGCGTGGTGCCGGGGGAGCTGCCAGCCTCCACCGTAGGCTATGTGCTCGCCCCTCGCTTGAACGCCGCAGGACGCATGGACCATGCCATGCTCAGCTACAGCCTTCTCATGGCCACTTCATCGTCGCAGGCCAGGGAGTTGGCCGCCCTCCTTGAAGAAAAGAACCTTGCCAGACGCGAGGTGACCAGTAGGATTCTGGAGGCTGCGCTCCTCCAGGTGACCGGTCAGGAGAACCAGTTCCTGCTGTTCGCCGAAGGAGTTGACTATCACGAGGGGGTGTTGGGACTCGCCGCCCAGCGGCTGAGCGAAGAGTTCTACCGACCAGCGGTCGTAGCCAGAACGGGCGAAGAGAACACGGTGGCCTCCGCCCGCAGCGTTGATGAGTTCGACATTACGGCAGCGCTGGACGAATGCTCCTCGCTCTTGAAAAGGCACGGAGGCCACGCCAAGGCCGCTGGGTTCACAGTCAGCAACGATAATCTCCCGGACCTCAGAACGAGACTCTCGCAAATAGCCCGCGACCACCTGGCAGGACTCGATCTGCGGCCCACTCTGCGCATAGACGCCGAAATGAGTCTGGGCGATCTGACGCCGGAGCACTTTGCCCTTTGCCGTCAACTGGAGCCCATGGGGGCAGGCAACCCCGAGCCCCTGCTGCTGAGCCGCGATGTGGAAGTCCGCGATAAGAGGTTGGCCGGCGACAAGCATCTGAAGCTCACGCTCACGGATGGCCCCTTCAGGTGGGATGGGATCGCCTTCGACAGGGGAGACCAGCTTTCGCGGATCACGGAGCGAATAGATGTGGTCTACACACTGTACACGCGCAACTTCCACGAACAAGACCAGCTTCAGCTCAGGATCGAGGACTTCAGGCCATCGGCGCTCTGTCGCTGATAGGATCTAGAGCACGCGTGGCAGGTGCCACGGAGAACTGGAATCTATGCCCAGGGAATACCCATCAACGCCTATCCCCGCGGTAGGAGCTATAGTGCTCAAGGGAGACCAAGTCCTCCTCGTGCTCAGGGGACAGGAGCCCAGTCGGGGCAAATGGAGCATTCCCGGCGGAGTCCTAGAACTCGGCGAGACCATCGAGCAGGCGGCCCGCCGCGAGGTACTGGAGGAGTGTGGGGTGGGAATCGAGGTGGGCCGAGTAGTGGAGGTAAGGGACGCCATCTTCCGCGATGACGATGGGCGGATTCGCTTTCATTACGTCCTCATCGACGTCATCGCCAGATACCTGGAGGGCGAGGTCACCGTTGGGTCGGACGTGGAAGACGCCCGCTGGGTGAGGGAGAGTGAGCTTCACCTCTTCGAGCTGACCCAAGGCCTGCAGGAAGTCCTTCTCCGGGCCATACGCAGTCGCGACCTTGATTTTCCGCGACTTCCCTGGTAACATCTGGATCGAACTGCCCGGACCTTCTCGGTCGCCAGCAGACTACTGTCTCGCGCCCAGGCGCACACACCGGTCTGGAGGACCCCATTATGTTGATCACCAACGGTACTCTGGTCACCCTCGGGCAGAACAACCAATTGATCCGCGATGGAGCGCTTTTTCTCGAGGGTGATCGCATATCAGCGCTCGGACCGACCGACGAACTGCGCAGGGAGCACCCCGACGCTGAGGTCATTGACGCTCGCGGCAGGCTGGTCATGCCCGGTTTGATCTGCGCCCACACCCACTTCTACGGAGCCTTCGCCCGGGGCATGGCCTTGAAGGGAGAGGCTCCATCGAACTTCCCTCAGATCCTGGAATACCTCTGGTGGCGGCTGGACAAGGCGCTTAATCTGGAGGACATACGTTACAGCGCCCTGGTCTGTCTGGTGGACGCCATTCGCAACGGCACAACCACCCTGCTGGACCACCACGCCAGCCCTAACGCCGTGGCAGGTTCGCTGGACGTCATCGCCGGGGCCGTTGACGAGGCCGGCCTGCGCGCCTGTCTCTGCTACGAGGTCTCCGATAGGGACGGCCCGGAGATCGCTCAGCAAGGATTGAGGGAGAATGAGAGGTTCATCAAGGAAGCGAGCGGTGAGCGCCTGGCTGGAACCTTTGGTCTCCACGCCTCCCTGACCCTCTCCGAGGAGACCCTGGCCCAGGCGGTGGAGACAGCCAGCAAGCTGGAGGTGGGCTTCCACGTCCATGCCGCCGAGGACAAAGCGGACGTGAACGATAGCCTCAAGAAGTACGGCCTGCGAGTGGTGGAACGCCTGGAGAAGGCTGGCATCCTGGGTCCGAAGACCATTGCCGCCCACTGCGTGCATATAGACGCCTTCGAAATGGACATCCTGCGCCAGACGCGCACCAACGTGGTTCACAACCCTCGCTCCAACATGAACAACGCCGTGGGCGTGGCTGACGTGCCCGGCCTGCTGCGGCGGGGCGTCAACGTGGGCCTGGGCAACGACGGCTTCTCCAACAACATGTTCACGGAGATGGAGACGACCTACCTGTTGCACAAGTTGGGCCAGAAGGACCCTCGGGCGATGGGAGCGGACCAGGTCCTCCAAATGGCCGCGGCCAACAATGCCCGCATCGCCGGCCTGTTCTTCACCAGGCCAGTGGGCGAGCTAGCCGAGGGTGCCTACGCCGACATCATCCTGGTCGATTACGTGCCCACCACGCCCATGGACGCTGGCAACTTCCCCTGGCACCTTGTCTTCGGCATGAATGGGGGCCAGGTCAGCACCACCATTGTGGGAGGCAAGGTCTTGATGAAAGACCGCCAACTCCTCACCCTGGACGAGGAGGCCATCTGCGCACGATCTCGCGAACTGGCACAGAAGGTCTGGGCGCGGATATGATGTCGATCGGGAGGCAGACCATGGAGAAAAACAAGCCCGTGGGGACCTCGGAGAGTCGTC
>DATEXS010000347.1:0-33797 GCA_035256725.1 Anaerolineae bacterium | reverse complement strand
AGTTCCGCAGGAAAGCCTAGAGCCCAGGCGAGATTGGGCGAGGGGTCCGCGTCGATGACGGTGACCCTGCGGCCTTGCTGGACATAGACGTAGCTCAGCAGACTGGTTAGTGTCGTCTTTCCAACCCCACCCTTGCCGGTTATTGCTATCTTAGACATTCAGTCTCCTTGGTCAATTCTTTTGTGTCTGCGCGCCCAGGAGTTCAGAGCAGCCCATCCAGCGAGCGGAAGGTGGCTTCAACGGCTTGCCGCGCGGGTGATTCGCGCGGGAGTTCGATGAGCGGGCGACCGACGGTGTCGAATTCCGCCACTAGCGGGTCCATGGGAATGACTCCGGCGAGCTTCAGCTGCCTGTCATTGATGAACCCCTCGAGCTGTGGCGAGAGGATCGGCTGCCCACTCTCGTCGGTGGGAACGCGATTCACGATCAGGCGCACGTGGCCAACATTCGTTCGGAGCTCTGCTATGAGCTGGGTAACCCTCTCCGCGGTGGTCAGGCCTCTCATCGTGGGATCTGAGACTACCAGGAGAAGATCTACGTTCTGCGTGGTACGCCGGCTCAGGTGCTCGAGCCCGGCCTCATTGTCGATCACCACGTAGCTGTACGATTGAGACAGTCGATCTATGCTCAATCTCAGCATGCTGTTGGCGGCGCAGTAGCAGCCAGGTCCCTCAGGGCGCCCCATGGCTAGCAGATCGAACCCCTTTTCCTCGACCAACGCCTGGTTGATTCTCAGGTCCAGGTACTCGGGCTTGCTGATGCCTGCTGTGAAGGTCCCCGAACTCACCTGTTCCGAGGTGTCCTCGCGAATGTCCCCGACGCTCTCCGGAGCCGAAGTGCCCAGAGTGAGATCAAGGTTTGTGCTGGGATCGGCGTCGATGGCCAGTATCGGCCCGCGGCCCTCTTCGATGAGATATCCTATAAGCAGGGCGGATACCAGGGTCTTGCCTGTCCCACCTTTTCCAGCGACTGCGATAACCTTGGCCATTGTCCTCCTCGAAGCATCTCGGCAGAATCACAAGCGCGGCGAGGGCGCGGACCAGCGTACTGGCACCCTCGCCTGCCAATGCTGTGGATCACAGGTTGTCCGAGACGATCTTGTAGCTACTGGTGACCTCGGCTGTCCCCGAGACGGTAGCACGGACCGAGCAGAATTTCTCTTCGGAGAGCTCGATGGCACGCTTGACGCTCGCCTCGGAGAGCCTAGCGCCATGAAACGTGTAGGTCAGGTGAATCCTACGGTAAGTCCAAGGTGGATTGGGGTCCTGCTCGCCCTCAATGTGGATGTCAAGATCCTCAAGCTTCTCCCGCCGTTTCTTCAGGATAGACACCACGTCCACCGCGGTGCAGCCGCCGAGGGCCACGAGCAGGAGCTCGGAAGGCTTCATGCCAGTTCCATTCGCTTCGTCCTGGGTGGACATGACTACGCTATGCTTGGTGCTGTCCGTCCCTACGAACTCTCCATTGCCTATCCACTTGACGGTCGCCTCAGCCACCATCTCCTCCCCAAGTCTTTCCCCCGGGCCATTTGGATGGCCGTGTCGTGCCGGTGAGAACAGCGCCCTCCTCGCCTCAGATAGCCCCACTTGACGAAGCGGAAGTCAGGTAGCCTTCTCTTCCCTGTTTAGGCAAGAGCTGACGAATTCTCGCCGCTAGTCCCGTTGGCAGCAGCACCGAGGGCTACTATACTATCTTCGATGCTAGCGGGGGCCATACTGCGCAACTTGGGGTCTTGGCATGCCTGGGCTTCCGCACAAGCCGGCGGCCCTAGGTGCTCGGCCTGCGGTGCATGCTTCCCGGCGGCGCTGGCAGTTCCACCTCCGGAGGCCTAAGGCTCCAGGGTTCGCCTGGCCGGCGACCACAGGACGCGAATCTTTCCCGGCTGACCCGTCGCTCAGGCGTCGATCCCCGGATGCCTGAGTGGCCGACGAGGACAGAGCAGCATTGTGGGCTCTGAAGAAAGCCCGCCCTACATCTTGTATACAGAGTCGTGGGGACGGGCCTTCTGATCCAGCTTGAGCGCAACCTCCTGGCCGGCTTCCGCCTTCTCGATGGGTTGATGCTCGATCTGCATCGACTCCACCTTCTGCTGGAAGTCGCGATCTCCCCCCTTGATATGGATCTCGTCTCCTATCTCGAGCGGAGCGGTCAACTGGATCACGGCTACGCCGATCCTCGAGAAGTAGTTGATGATTGTTCCGATCTCCTTTTCGGCCACTGCCGGATTCCTCCTTTCAGGGCAAGTTGGGGATTGGCACGCTCTATGGGGCGCCGCGCGCGCTTTCCCGGGACCATCTGCTACCGGCACCGCGGGTCACAGTCAAGAGCGCGTCAGTTGCAGCCGGGCGAATGTCCCCCTAGGGTGTGCCCAGGTCTTTAACCTCCACATTCACGTGCTTGTCCCCTTCTTCGATAAGCATGATGGGGATTCCATCTCGTATCGGGTATTTACGGCGACACTCAAGGTTGGTGCAAACCAGCCAGGTGTCCTTGACCAGCTCGACCTTGGTCTTGCAAGCGGGACACGCCAGAATAGCCAGCAAGTCCTCACTGATCATTTCGGTGTCTCCTCTCCGTCCTCTGCTTGGCGCGAAGCCGGTTTCAGTATAACACAGTGCACGCATAACCTCAAGGCTGCATTGGATGGTGTGGAAGAACGGTACTCGGGCCTACACAAGACCCCGGTTGGGGTCGCCTTGGCCGGTGGCCCGACCACTGGCTGCGACATCTATTATGTTCTGTGGGAGCCTCGGAACGGGGCGCGTGGTTACCCGGAGTCTGGCTGTCGGGGGACCGCAACGGACGGCGCGGCAAGGAGCTGGGGAGTGCAGCTGACGGGCCTTTCCTCTTCTAACCAGCGGTCTTGCCGGGTGGTGGACAAGCGATGCACGCGGGCTTCCGGCGGCGGGCTGGGCGAGCAAGAAGAGGTCGCCCAGGAGCGGGCATTCGGCGTTCGGTGCGCCTGATGTTCAGCAAGAGTTGACTCACCCAAGCAGACCTTGACTTTGCCTGTGGGGGTGCGATGTGATATGATATAATGGTTGTCTGGAGAAAGCACGCCCTCTGACCGTGCGGGGAGTGCCCGGCTGTGTGGAGTGAATGCGTATCCCGGGTTCCCGTCTGGGAGGAAGAGGGCGGAAGTCGAAAACAAGAGAAGGAGTCTGACCATGGCTGTAGTAGAGATGAAGGAGTTGCTCGAGGCTGGCGTCCACTTTGGGCATCGGGTGAAGCGCTGGCATCCCAAGATGCGTTCGTTCATCTTCACCGAGCGCAACGGCATCCATATTATCGACATCCAGCAGACCATTGAGCGGCTGGGCGAAGCCACTGAGCTAATCAAGGAGGACATCAGCAACGGTGGCATGCTGCTGTTCGTCGGTACGAAGAAGCAGGCCCAGGATAGTATCTCGGAGTCTGCGGAGAGATGTGGCATGTCCTACGTCAACGAGCGCTGGTTGGGGGGCACGCTGACCAACTTCCGTACGATCCGGCAGCGCATCGAGCACTTGAAAGACCTGGAACGGAGTCACGAGAGAGGCGAGTTCGAGAAGCTGACCAAGAAGGAGATCCTCGTCCTGGAGCGGGAGATGTCGAAGCTGAACCGCAGGCTGGGCGGGATCAAGAACATGGATCGTTTGCCCAGCCTGGTGTTCATCACGGACGTCAGGCGTGAGCAGATCGCGGTCAAGGAAGCAAATAAACTCAACATACCGATAATAGCCATGGTGGACACGAACTGCGACCCCGCTGCGATTGACCACGTAATACCTGCCAACGATGACGCCATCAGGTCCATCAGGCTCATGTGCACCAAGCTGGCTGATGCGGTCATCGAGGGTCAGCACATCCGGGCAGTCCTCCTGGCTGAGGAAGAAGAGGAGATAGCGGAAGAGGCCGAGGAGTGGGCTGAGCGCGCACCCGAGGAGGAGGTCGTGGTCACCGTGGAAGACTTCACGGCAGAGCCCGAGGCCGAGGAGGATGAGGGTCCCAGGGAGTTTCAGGTCGAGAGCATCGGCCGCCGTCTTGCCGACACTGACGATACCAAGGAGACCGACGAGGAAGAATAGATGGCGATTACTATCGAAATGGTTAAGGAGCTGCGCGCAAAAACTGGTGCAGGAGTCCTGGATTGCAGGAACGCCCTTCAAGACGTGGAAGGGGATTTTGACAAGGCAGCGGAACTGCTGAGGAAGAAGGGCCTGGCCCTTGCTGAGAAGAAGGCTGAACGGGAAGCGAAAGAGGGCTTGGTGGAGGCGTATATCCACGCTGGCGGCAAGCTCGGCGTGCTGGTGGAGGTCAATTGCGAGACTGACTTCGTAGCACGAACGGATGAATTCCGGGACTTGGTTCACCACGTGGCCTTGCAGATAGCAGCCTCCAACCCGCTGTATCTCGCGCCAGAGGACGTGCCCGCGGAGGTGGTCGAGCGCGAGCGCGAGTGGCAGCGCCAGCAGGTGGGGCCCGGCAAGCCTGAAGAGGTCATGGACAGGATCTTGGAGGGCAAGCTGAAGAAGCACTACCAGGAAGTATGCTTGCTGGAGCAGCCCTTTATCAAGGACGAGGAGATCACAATACGCGATCTCATAACCACCGGGATCGCCAAGCTGGGCGAGAACATAAGAGTCCGACGATTTGCCCGATTCGAGCTCGGCGGGGACTAGTCCATCGCAAGCTGATCTGGGCTTTGGAGCATCCATGGGAAAGCGACGGGGCTGCCCGGCGGCTGCCAAGTGTCGTGGTGATGGGTAACAAGCCTAAGTACAAAAGAATACTCCTCAAGCTGGGGGGAGAAGCGCTGGCCGGCCCGGGGGGCTTCGGGATAGATGCCCAGAGACTCGCTGAGGTTGCCTCCCTCGTCAAGAGGGTCAAGGACTGCGGGGTGGAGGTGGCCAGTGTCATCGGCGCAGGGAACATATGGCGTGGCCAGAACGGCATAGCCCAAGGCATGGACAGGTCCACAGCCGATCACATGGGCATGTTGGCCACCGTGATCAACGCGCTGGCCCTTCAGGATGCCCTGGAGAACATGGGCGTGACTACACGGGTTCAGACCGCTATTGAGATGCGCGCGGTGGCGGAGCCCTACATAAGGTTGCGGGCCATCAGACACCTGGAGAAAGGGCGCGTGGTGATCATGGGTGCGGGTACCGGCAACCCCTATTTCACCACCGACACGGCGGCGGCCCTGAGGGCGATGGAGGTCGATGCCGAGATTCTGATCAAGGCTACCAAGGTCGACGCCGTCTACGATGCTGATCCCAAAGTGGTCGCTCACGCCAGGAAGCTGGAGCGGTTGACCTACCTGGAGGCGCTCGAGCTCAGAGTGGGGGTGATGGACAGCACCGCGATCTCACTCTGTATGGACAACAACATGCCCATTATCGTTATCAGCCTCTGGGTGCCCGATGGGCTCGTGAGACTGGTCTGTGGAGAGGAATTGGGTACGCTGGTTTCCGCCGGTTGACAGCGGTTGGTTTGCAGGATGGAGGGTCCCGGATGATCGAAGACGTGTTAGTGGATACCGAAGAGCGGATGAACAAGTGCATAGAGGCCCTACAGGCGGACCTAGTCAACATACGGACCGGAAGGGCCTCGCCCTCGTTGGTGGAGCGCTTACAGGTTGACTACTATGGAACAAACGTTCCCCTGAATCAACTGTCCACTATCTCCGTTCCCGAGCCAAGGCTGCTGGTTATTAGACCCTATGATCCGGCGTCCCTGGAGCAGATAGAGAAGGCCATCCTCAAGTCTGATCTGGGCCTGACGCCTGCCAACGATGGCAAGGTAATCCGTCTGTCCATACCCCGGTTGACGGAAGAACGCCGTCTTGAATTGGTCAAGATGGTGCAGAAGAGGACTGAGGAGGCGAGGGTCGCCGTGCGCAATTGCCGGCGCGACGGCCTTCAGGACTTGAAAGATCTGGAGAAGGAGAAGCTTCTCTCTGAAGATGACTACTACCGCGGCAAGGACAGGATGCAGGAGCTGACAGATCGGCTGATCGAAGAGATAGATGAGGTTGGTGCGTCCAAGGAAAAGCAGATCATGGAAGTATAGGTTGGTCCATGGACCCCACTGAGTCTCTGACACCCGTACCCTATCACATTGGCATCATCATGGACGGGAATGGCCGCTGGGCACAGCAGCACGGCTTGCCGCGACTGGAGGGCCATCGAGCCGGCACTGAGAACATTCGTCGTGTCCTGCGTGCCTGCGGTGAGTATGGGGTCAAGATAGTCACCATCTATGCCTTCTCCACCGAGAACTGGTATCGCCCTCGCGAAGAAGTGCGCGGGCTGATAGGGATCCTGGAGCGGGTTCTGGAGAACGAGGTAGAGAACCTCCACCGCGAGGGTGTGAAGCTGTGCCATGTTGGCGAACTGGAAGGCCTTCCGGACAGGCTGAAACAGGGAGTCCTGGGTGCTATCGAGTTGACCAAGGAGAACACCGGCCTGACGCTGAATGTGGCCTTCAATTATGGCGGTCGAGCCGAGATCGTTCGTGCCGTTCAGAGAATCCTTGAGGACGACGTGGACCGGGGTGATCTGGACGAGGACCTATTCGGCCAATACCTGTACACCGCTGGATTACCTGACCCGGACTTGATAATCCGCACAGGTGGTGAGATGAGGCTCAGCAATTTCCTCATCTGGCAGTCGGCCTATGCGGAGTACTACTCGACATCCACTTACTGGCCGGACTTCGATAAGGAGGAACTCAGCAAGGCCTTTCTGGCCTATGCTCAGCGAGAGAGGCGCTTTGGCAGGCTGAAAGTATAGATTGTCTGTTCTCCGGCGTCGTATCGTAAGTGGCCTGATCTATGGGGTGGTAAGCCTATCCGCCGTATGTGTGGGCGGGGTTCCGTTTATGGGCGTGGTGCTCGCGATGGCACTGTTAGGTGGGCGCGAGTACCAAAGCATGGTCGCACGATCCGGGTATGGGCCCCTGCGCACTATGCAGTACGGGCTCACGGCGTTTCTGGTCATCGCCTGGGCCTGGCTACCTCCCGAGGTGGCCCAGGGTGGGTTGTTGCTGATCTTTCTCTCCTCTCTGGCGTGGCAGCTCGTCCGTACTTCCGCCAGCCAGCAGCCCTACCTTGACTGGGCCATCACGCTGGCTGGAGGGCTCTACCTGGGGTGGCTCTCTGCACATTTTGTCCTCCTCAGGGCTCTACCTGGTGGCCTGGAGTGGATGCTGCTGGCACTGGCAGCCGCCTGGAGCTGCGACAGCTTCGCCTATGTCTGCGGGCGCGCGTGGGGCAGGCATAGCTTCTTCGTCGGCGTCAGCCCCCATAAGACCCTCGAAGGTGCCCTGGCGGGCTGGCTGGGCGGCACGCTGGTGGTTGTGCTTCTCGGCATGGCGCTGGGATTGTCAGTGCTTTGGACTCTGGGTCTAGGCCTCGTTTGTTCGCTGGCGGCAATCTGCGGCGACCTCGCGGAATCGCTGATCAAGCGGCAGATGGGAGTGAAGGACTCCGGTGGACTGGTGCCTGGGCACGGCGGCGTGCTGGATCGCATGGACAGCCTGCTGTTTGTGGTGGTTTTCGTATACTACTACGTCAGACTGATACCCGGTGGATAAGAGAAGGTTGTTTGTCATGCTCGCGGATTGCCCGCAGTTGGATGGACCAGCTCGCCTGGAAGGCCTGGCGCAAGGACGAGGGAGGGCGTAATGGGTGGCGTGACGCTGACCGGCGTCCTGTCTGTGTGGAATCTCATACTCTCCGCCACCAACGTCATCGTCGCCTTCTCGCTGCTGGCCTACATCCTGAGCCACAACCTGCGCAACTCGGTAGCGCGGGCTTTCTGCGCCCTGCTTGCCTTTGTGACCATCGTGCACGCGGCCGATGTTATACTGATCAACGTCCAAGAGCCGGCTACCAGCTTCCTGTGGCTCAAGTTCCAGTGGCTGGGGATTGCGTTCATACCGGCTGCCTATCTACAATTCTCCGATGCCGTGTTGAGGACCACCAATTCGTTCTCACGCCTGCGCAGAGTCCTGGTAACAACCACCTATCTGTTTGGCTCGCTCCTCGTGCTGCTAACTGTCTTCACTGACTTCTTGGTCAGGGACGGTGTAGACACCTCGTGGGCGGTGTACTTCCAGGCCGGGCCTTTGTTCTGGATCTTCTCAGCGTATTTTTTCTTGGTCACCGGTATGGGGGTACTGAACACGTACCGAGCGCGCCAGCGGACCGTCACCTCAACCTCCAGGCGCCGGATGACGTATCTGGCCGTTTCCTTCGCCGCGCCTGCGCTAGGGGTCTTCCCGTACATGCTCCTGGCCAGCCTTCCCAACCACTTCTCACCCAACCTCCTGTTGTTCATAACCCTGATGGGCAATGTCGGCATCGTCCTCATGACCGTAGTGCTGGCTTACAGCGTGGCCTTCTACGGGGCTTTGATGCCCGACAGGGTAGTCAAGAGAAGCCTGGTCAACTACCTGCTGCGCGGTCCTTTCGTAGGCGTCTGCCTGATAGCGCTGATGCTGGTCGTGCCACGTGTGGAAAACATCCTCGGGTTGCCGCGCGATACCGTGCTTGTGTTCGCCGTGGTGGTGGGGATCGTCTCGCTTCAAGTGCTCATCAGCGCGCTCACCCCGTTCATCGATCTGCTCATCTATCGGCGCGATAGTGCCGAGATCACCTGGATTCGAGAACTGGACACGCGGTTGCTGACCACCACTGACCTAGCGCAACTGCTGGAGAACATCCTCTCCGCCTGTTGCGACGTGCTGGGGGTTACCACCGGCTTCGTCGTGACCAAGCGGGGCGGAACTCCACAAGTGCAGGCCTTTGTCGGCACTCGCGCAGTGGCAAGCCATTTCATTCGTGAGTATGAGCTGGACAACCTGGCCGAAGTGCTGGCTGAGAGTCAGCCGGATCACGAGCAGGCTCGTGTCGTGGAGGCCTTCGCGAGGCAGGGCGACTACTGGCTTCTGCCGCTGCGCACACGTTCTCGCGATCAGATCCTGGGCATCCTAGGCGTCAGCCCGCCTGCGGAGCAGCCGCAACTGAGTGACAGGGAGAACGAAGTCGCGCTGACTCTGATCGGACAGGCGGAGCTGGCGCTGGAGGACTGGCAGTTGCAGCGGGGCATCTTCACCCTCTTGTGGGAGCTGACCCCCGAGATCGAGTCCATTCAGCGTTGGCAAAGCCGCCCCCGCTACGTTGGCTCTCCTATGTTGGAACCCATAGAGCACAGCCCGGTACGCGCACCTGGCTTCCCCAAGGCGGTCAAGGAGGCCCTGAGCCACTACTGGGGCGGGCCCGGTCTGACGGAAAGCCCCTTGCTCAGGATGAAGATCGTCCAGAAGTATGCAGAGGAGAGTGGGCAGGTTCCCACCAAGGCGCTTCGTTCGGTACTCTACAAGGCAATCGAGGCTCTCAAGCCACCAGAGAGTCAGAGGAATCTAACCACGAAGGAATGGATACTCTATAACATACTGGAGATGAAGTTTATCAAAGGGCTCAGAATCACTCAGATTGCCATGCGACTCTCCATGAGCGAGTCCGATCTATACAGGAAGCAGAGGGCGGCTATAGAAGCTGTCGCCAAGGTGCTGGCCAGCATGGAGAAGGATCACTAGGTGCCGAGGATAACTCTGCGCAAGGGAGACATCGCCCGGGTGCAAGCGGATGCTATCGTGAATGCTGCCAACAACGCTCTGTGGATGGGTGGCGGAGTGGCCGGAGCCATCAAGAGGGCGGGGGGAAAGGAGATCGAGGCCGAGGCGGTCAGGCAGGGGCCAATCCCCGTGGGCGACGCCGTGGTCACCGGCGCAGGCACTCTGGCGGCGCGCTACGTGATTCATGCGGCGGTCATGGGTACGGACCTGAAGACCGACGCGGAGAAGATCCGGGCCGCCACCAGGAATAGCCTGTTGCGTGCCGAAGAACTGGGTCTGAAGGCTGTAGCCTTTCCAGCGCTAGGCACCGGGGTAGGGGAGTTCCCCTACGAAGAGGCGGCCGAGATCATGCTAGAGACAGTGGGTGAGCACCTATCTGGGCAAAGCGGCCTGGAACAGGTCATCTTCGTGTTGTATGGCGATGAGGCTTTCCAGGCCTTCGAGAGGCGTATGCCGGAAGGCGAGGGCTGACCATCTGTGCTGGGTGGGCGTACCCGGCCTCGAGGTTGCTAGCTCCCATGACCGGATCTAGAGACGTGCGGGAGGTGAGCCTGGCTCAGCCTGGCCGCCGGCTTCCTGGGTGAGCGGTGTGGTCTCCTGACCGCCCCGCACGGCAAGATCCTTTCATCAGCCCTGACCTGTGTCCCTGATCCTCGCCTTGTGGCCGCCGCGCCACATGAGCTGTGAGGACTATGAGTTGACCTGTGTTCTTGACGGATCTTCTGTGTTGTGGTATGCTGGCTGCGGTGCGGATGTGGAACTACTGTGAGGAGGCGGCCCGATGAGAGGAAAGCTGTGGTTGACCGGTGTCCTACTGATCCTGCTGATCTTGGTGATCGGAGTTGGAGGGTGTGAAAGGGCCAAGCCTGCCCCTACACCTACCCGAGAAAGTCCACCTGAGGGCCCGACCGGTACGGCGGCCCGGCCAACGGGAACGGTGCCCATGGGCACGCCAGGGAGCTCGCCCGAGCCGCAGGCTTCTGCCACGGTGGAGCCGCCTGTTGGAGAGACACCTACTCCCGTCCCTCCCCAGCCCACCACCGCTCCTCCTGCGCCCACTACCGTTCCTTCGCAGGGGGTGCAGCACGTCGTCGCCTGGGGTGAGACCTTGGAGATAATTGCCAGCCAGTATGGCGTTAGTGCGGCCGAGATTGCGGCTGCGAACAACCTTGCCAATCCCGACCTGATCAGGGCGGGGGATGTGCTGACCATCCCGGGTGTCACCGCTCCTCCGTCGGAGGAGGGGGTCCATATCGTGCGCCAGGGCGAGACCTTGAGGTCCATCGCCAGCATGTACGGCACCACTGCAGAGGCGATAGCCACGGCCAACGGCATTGTCAACGAGAACTACATTTGGGTAGGGCAAAGGCTCACCATACCGGGTGGCTCGACCAGCGAGACCGGTGGACAGCTCTACGTCGTGCAATCAGGCGATACCCTGTCCTCCATCGCTGCCGAGTTCGGCACCACAGAGTGGGCCATCGCTAATGCCAACAATCTGCCCAACGTGAACATGATCTATGTAGGGCAGACTCTGCGCATCCCATAACCAAACCATTCCTGACCGGATTGTGCTCTCAGTGCATGTCCAGAGACTCGCGGATGGCGGAGGCCCCATGGGGTACTAGCCATCCGCTTGTGTTGGTGGTGAGTTGAGCGAGGAACTAGTCTCAAGCCGTCGCATATACGACGGGAGGGTGGTCAGCTTACGCCTCGATCGGGTGAGGCTCCCCAGCGGTCGCGAGACCGAAAGGGAGATCGTCGAACACGCTGGGGCAGTGGGCGTCGTGGCTCTCGACGATCAGGGCGACGTGCTGTTGGTGAGGCAGTTTCGTTCGGCTTTGGGAAGGATGCTGTTGGAGATCCCCGCAGGGACCGTCGCGGAGGGAGAAGGTGCACGGGTCTGCGCCTTCAGGGAGTTGGTCGAGGAGACAGGTTATTCGGCGAAGCAGATGGAGGAACTCTATTACTTCTACTCCTCACCCGGCTTCTCCAACGAACGTATCTGGTTGTTTTTGGCCACGAACCTCCAGCCGGGTTCCCAAGAGCCGGAGATCGATGAGACCATCGAGGTAGTGAAGCTGCCGCTGGAAAGAGCGCTGGGCATGGTGGAGGATGGTGAAATCTCCGATGGGAAGAGCATTCTCGGCCTCCTGGCTGCTCGGGCCAGAGTGAAGAGTGGCTAGGGCTGGCGTCACTCTCTAGACGAACCCAGCACGATGAAGGTACGGGAAGGGAGAGCCTGGAGCATGGAACCGACAGACCGGAAGTATACGAAGGGTCACGAATGGGCAAAGCTGGACGAGGGGTTGGCTGTTGTGGGCATCACCAACTACGCGCAGGAGCAACTGGGAGACATAGTGTACGTGGAGCTTCCCCAGCTGGGTGACGCCTTGGAGACATCCCACGCCTTCGGGCTCATCGAATCGGTCAAAGCTGCATCCGACCTCTTTGCCCCGGTCAGCGGTGAGGTGGTGGCCATCAACGAGGATCTCGTGGATAGACCCGAGTTGGTGAACGAGGACCCGTACGAGGGCGGGTGGATGGTCAAGGTCCAACCCGAGGACGAGGGCGAGATAGAGGTATTGATGACCGCCGAGGAATACGCCGCGTACCTGCAGACCCTAGAGTAGCCACTATGAGTTCATACATTCCTAATACTGATGCCGATCGGGCCCGGATGCTGGAGGCCCTGGGGTCGGATTCGGTGGACCAGCTCTTCGAAGTCATCCCCGCGGAGAAGCGATTCCCTGCACTCAAGTTGCCTGGCCCGCTGTCGGAGATGGAGGTTAAGACGCTGCTGCGAGGCCTGTCCGAGAAGAACGCCGATCTCGACCACCACCCGTGCTTTCTGGGCGCAGGAGCTTATCACCATTTCGTTCCGTCGGTGGTAGACCACATCATCGGCAGAGGGGAGTTCTACACGGCCTACACTCCCTACCAGGCTGAGGCAAGCCAGGGGACGCTGATCTCGATCTATGAGTTCCAGTCCATGGTCTGTGCTCTGATGGGCATGGATGTGGCCAACGCCTCGATGTATGATGGCGCCACAGCCCTTGCTGAGGCCGGCCTGATGGCGGCCCGCGCTACGCGACGCTATAAGCTGATTGTGGCGTCCACGCTGAATCCCGGCTACCGCCGGGTTCTGAGGACCTACACTCAGGGTATCCGCATGGAGATTCACGACCTGCGCCGCGACGACGACGGCCGAGTCGATGCGGTCCAGGCTGAGGAGTTGATCGACGGGGAGACCGCGGCGGTTGTTGTTCAGCAACCCAACTTCCTGGGCTGCCTGGAAGACCTGGCCCCTCTGAGCGAGCTGGCACACCAAAGGGGTGCTCTCCTGGTGGTCTGCGTCGATCCGATAAGCCTGGGGCTTCTCAAGCCCCCAGGGGAGCTGGGGGCCGACATCGCCGTGGGGGAAGGCCAGAGCCTGGGTAACCCTCCCAGTTACGGAGGTCCCTACGTAGGGCTCTTCGCCTGCCGCCAGCAGTATGTACGGCAGATGCCGGGCCGACTGGTGGGGATGACCACCGACGCGGAGGGCCGCAGGGGATTCGTACTCACGCTTCAGCCGCGGGAGCAGCACATTCGACGCGAGAAGGCGACCTCAAATATCTGCACGAACGAGGCCCTGGTGGCGCTGGCCGCTGCGACCTATCTAGCGGCCATGGGCAAGGCAGGTTTGCATCAGGTGGCCGAACTCTGCTACCACAAAGCCCACTACGCGGCTCGGGAGATCGAAGGTCTGCCTGGCTACGAAAGGGTGCTGGGTGATTTCTTCAAGGAATTCGTGATCCGTACCCCTGTGCCGCCAGCCGAGGTGAACAAACGGCTCTGGGAGCGCGGGATCATCGGCGCATACCCACTGGCCGCTGACTACCCCGAGCTCACTGACTGTCTTCTGTTCTGCGTCACGGAGATGAACAGTAGGGAGCAGATAGACCAGTTGGTGGGGGCCCTTCGAGGGATAGGGAGATAGAAACGATGGAACCCCTGCTCATCGAACTGAGCTCTCCCGGACGCGTCGGTTTCAGTCTGCCCTCGTTGGATGTCCCAGAGTCGGAGCTGCCCAATGATCTGGTTCGCGACGACCTGACCTTACCCGAGTTGAGCGAGAGGGAGGTGGTCCAGCATTTCACCCGCCTGTCTCAACTCAACTTCAGTGTGGATACAGGATTCTATCCCCTTGGCTCGTGTACCATGAAGTACAATCCAAAGCTGAATGAGGACGTGGCCCGTCACCCTGGTTTCGCTCAGATCCATCCCCGGCAGGACCAGTCCACTGTTCAGGGCGCGCTGCAGCTAATGTCTGAGCTACAGGAGTACCTGGCGGAGATCACCGGGTTGCCCGCAGTGAGTTTGCAGCCCCTGGCTGGGGCCCACGGGGAGCTCACTGGCATGCTCGTCATCCGGGCCTACCATCTGAACCGGGGAGATGACGATCGGCACACCGTTCTCGTGCCTGACTCCGCCCACGGGACCAACCCGGCCACGGCGACCATGTGCGGATACGAAGTGATCACCGTTCGTTCGGATCATCGTGGCAATATTGATGTCCAGGAGCTGGATAGGCTGATGGACCATAGGGTGGCCGGGCTGATGCTGACCAACCCCAACACCCTTGGACTCTATGAAGAGCATATCCTGGAAGTGGCGGAGATTGTCCACCGCGCTGGGGGGCTGATCTACTGCGACGGTGCGAACATGAATGCCCTCCTGGGGATAGCTAGACCCGGCGAGCTGGGTGCCGATGTCCTCCACCTCAACCTCCACAAGACCTTCAGTGCGCCCCATGGAGGCGGCGGCCCAGGAGGCGGTGGCACAGCGGTCACGGAGGAGCTGAGGGCGTTTCTGCCGATCCCCGTTGTGGGGCGAACCGCTGGCGGGGGCTCCGACGGCGGCGCAGAGTACTACCTGGACTATGACCGCCCGCTGTCCATAGGCCCAGTGAGCAGCTTCTATGGGAACTTCGGGGTGATGGTCAAGGCATATGCCTATCTAAGGTCATTAGGAGGGCACGGCCTGAGGACGGTTAGCGAGAACGCTGTCCTCAACGCCAACTACCTTCGGCAGCAGCTAACAGGCTACTTTGAACTGCCCTATGATCGTCCATGCATGCATGAATGCGTCTTCTCGGGGAAGGCGCAGGCCAGGCTCGGCGTGCATACGCTGGACATGGCCAAGAGACTCATCGATCTGGGCTTCCACCCTCCGACGGTGTATTTCCCTCTCATCGTCGACGAGGCTCTGATGATAGAGCCCACCGAGACAGAGAGCCTGGAGACACTGGATGCCTTCGTGGCAGCCATGCGTCAGATAGCCAGAGAGGCTGAGGATGCGCCAGAGTTGGTGAGGGACTCTCCACGCACGACGCCGGTAGGCAGGCTCGACGAGGTGGGTGCCGCTCGAAAGCCGAATCTGAAATGGCAGGCCTAGCTCTGCCGTGGGAGTGAACCTTTGGGGTGCGTTTCCGGTGTGATTAATGGTATGGAGGCGCCTCATGCTTGACGACGGGGACCTGGTGCCCAGGATTCAGGACGGGGACCTGGGTGCCTTTGAGGTTCTGTACCGCAAATACAAGGACGAGCTGTATAGAACAGCGCTGGCCATCACCGGGGATCGTGGCGCTGCAGAGGAACTCCTCCAGGATTGCTTCCTGCGTGCGTACGACCATATCGACGGCGTCGACGGGTACTCTTCGTTGAGGCCGTGGCTGCACCGCATTATCGTGAACTTGAGCTACAATTGGGCCGCGAAGAGGCGACTGCACCTGGTCTCCTTTGAAGAGGTGTTCGACCGACTTCTTTCGGTCCCGAGGAGTTCGCCAGAACGGGCTTTCGAGCGGCAGGAAGTCGTACAAGTAGTGGATGAGGCCATCAAGGCGCTGGGAATGCCGCAGCGCGTGGTGGTCGTCCTTTTCTACCTGCAGGGGTTTAGCTTGGTCGACATCGCCTATGTCCTGGATTGCCCCGTGGGAACGGTAAAGTCTCGCCTGCACAACGCTCGCCAGGAGCTGAAACGTAGACTGGGGGCCGACTCGCGCATATCCAGAGAGATGGCCTACGAACTTCTGTCGTCGTGAAGGGGAGCGCAACAAGGAGAGGTGTGATATGGACGACAACAGGAGAGACGAACTGGATTTGCTGGTGGAGGGGGCATTGAGGGAGTGGGCCTCCGGAGAAGCAGCACCAGCGAGAGTCTGGGACAACATCACGCTGGGTCTTCAAGAACGATCCAGGCGTACACCAACGAAGTCTCACCGCGTGCGCGAGCTATGTTTGGATGCGTGGTATTGGGGCGTTGATGCTCTCGCCTCTGCTCGGATCATTCTTACCCCCTCCCTACGCGGCGCCGAGGACGGCTGGACCGACCGCTTGGTGCTGGTGGGAAACTCCCACGGCTCATATCGTCTGTCGATTCACTACTGACATTGCAGGGTGTTTGTTGCCTTGAGCCACCGGTGGTGTCTGCCAAACGTGCCTCTCTGGTCTCCAGACTGGCTGGTCTCTATGCTTGCCTGGGCATGCTGCGCCAGGGCGTACGGCTCGTGCTGGCCAGCCAGGAGTCGAAAAAGCTGATGAGGAGCAGATAGAGTGACCGTAGGTGCTCTGTTGGAGGTCAAGGAACTCAGGACGCAATTCTACACTGCTGACGGCATAGTACGGGCCGTGAATGGAGTCTCCTTCTCCGTCGGCCAGAGTGAGACCCTGGGCATAGTGGGCGAGAGCGGCTGTGGGAAGACCGTGACGGCGCTCTCCATAGTGCGGTTGATTCCGGAACCACCTGGAGAGATAGTTGGTGGTCAAGTGTTATTCCAGGGGCGGGACCTGCTTTCTGTGGGAACGCAGGAGATGTGTGAGATCAGGGGTGCCAAGATAGGGTTCATCTTCCAAGACCCCATGACATCCCTCAACCCAGTGCTGACCATAGGAGAGCAGATCGCGGAATCCCTGGAACTGCACCTCAGTCTGAACGGCGCGGAGGTTCGCAAGAGAACCGTGGAACTCCTGCAACTGGTAGGCATCCCTGAGGCGCGGGACCGTGTTGACGATTATCCCCATCAGTTCAGTGGAGGCATGAGGCAGAGGGCCATGATTGCCATGGCTCTGGCCTGTGATCCGTATCTGCTGATTGCGGATGAGCCTACGACGGCCCTGGACGTGACCATCCAGGCTCAGATCCTCGACCTGGTGAAGCGCCTGCAACAGGAAAGGGGACTGGCTATTCTGTGGATCACCCACGATCTCGGCATTATTGCTGGTTTGGCCGATCGGGTGTTGGTCATGTATGCCGGATACGTGGTGGAGTCAGCGGAGGTTAAGAATCTGTACCGGAACCCTCGGCATCCGTACACTCTAGGTTTACTGGCCTCCGTTCCCAGGCTGGACAACAGCGGGCGGAGACCACTGACCCCCATTGAGGGCGCGCCCCCTGATCAGGTGAATCTGCCCCCGGGCTGCCCCTTTCACCCGCGTTGTGCGTATGCCACGCAGCTGTGTTCGCAGAGCATGCCGGAGCCCAGGAAAATCGGTGCCAGCCACATGGTGGCTTGTTGGGTGGACATTCCGAGCGTACGTACGGCCGTTGCCGAACGCGAAACGTCGGCTTGGTCGAGGGATGCTGCCTAGCCCGGATGCTCGCGCCCGTATCTTGACAATCCGGGCGTAATGCTGTATATTCTTGCGCTGAAGGAAGATGCGCTGCCCTATACTGTCCCTGTCGATCCAGCGAGCAGCATCCCAGGCTGGCAACAAGGATCGTAACCGGGCCGGGCATGGCTAGGAGGCAGATGAAGTGGCTTTACTTGAAGTGACCGATCTGACGACGCGATTCTACACAGACGATGGCATCGTGCAGGCCGTGAACGGGGTGTCGTGGCACTTAGACGAGGGGGAGACCTTGGCCATCGTCGGAGAGAGCGGTTGCGGTAAGAGCGTCAGCGTACTCTCCATCCTCCGCCTCATACCGCAGCCGCCAGGCAAGATCGAGGCCGGGCAAGTGATGTTTGAGGGTAGGGACCTGATGAAGCTGAGCGACGATGAGATGCGCTCCATCAGGGGTAACAAGATGGCCATGGTCTTTCAGGACCCCATGACCTCCTTGAACCCAGTCCTCACCATCAACCAGCAAATCAGCGAAGCCTTGACGCTGCATATGGGCATGAACAAGAAAGAGGCCCGAGAGCGAACAGTCGAGCTGCTGAAGTTGGTGCAGATCCCTCAAGCGGAGGATCGCCTGGACGACTATCCCCACCAGTTCAGCGGTGGAATGCGGCAGAGGGCGATGATCGCCATGGCTCTCTCCTGCAACCCCCAGATCCTGGTCGCCGATGAGCCTACCACCGCACTCGACGTAACCATTCAGGCCCAGATCATCGAATTGGTCAAGCAGCTCAGAGATGAAATCGGCATGGCCATCATCTGGATCACTCATGACCTGGGCATAGTCGCTGGCATCGCGGATAGGGTTGTGGTAATGTACGCGGGTTTCATCATCGAGTCCGCTGACGTGAAGGAGCTGTACGCAGATCCGCGACATCCGTATACGGTGGGGCTCTTGGGCTCAGTGCCTCGGCTTGACATGAAGAAAAAGGAAAAACTTACACCGATCTTCGGACTTCCGCCGGACTTGATCGATCTGCCGACTGGTTGCCCGTTTGCCCCTCGTTGTGACCATCGTGTGGAACGTTGCTCTGAGCATCCCGAGTTGAGGACGGTGGCCCCCCGACACGAGGTGGCGTGCTGGGTCGATATCAGCAAGGAGAGGAAGCAGTAGATGTCTGCCGAGAACAACGTTCTGCTCGAAGTCAAGAACCTGAAGATGTACTTCCCCATCAAGAGGGGCGTGTTCCAGAGGCGCGTGGGAGACGTCAAGGCCGTTGACGATCTCAGTTTCTTCATTCGACGTGGAGAGACCTTTGGCCTCGTGGGCGAGAGTGGCTCCGGCAAGACCACCGTGGGACGCTGTATCCTACAACTATACCGACCGACGGGCGGCTCGGTGGTCTTCGAAGGGAAGGATCTCACTCAGATGAAAGGCAGCCAACTCCGGGCCATGCGCCGAGAGATGCAAATGATTTTCCAGGATCCGTATGCCTCTCTCAATCCGCGCATGACGGTGGGCAGCATCGTCGGGGAGCCCCTTGAAGTGCACGGCATAGCGAGAGGCAAGCAGAAGCGAGAGCGTGTACAGGAGCTGTTGAAAGTCGTTGGACTCAACCCCTATTTCGTGAACCGTTATCCGCACGAGTTCAGTGGTGGACAGCGGCAGCGCATTGGCGTAGCCAGGGCCTTGGCCTTGAACCCGAGCCTCATCGTTGCCGATGAGCCGATCTCAGCCTTGGACGTGTCGATTCAAGCGCAGATCATAAACATGCTGGAAGACCTCCAGTCAGAATTGGGGTTGACCTACCTGTTTATCGCTCATGACCTCAGCGTGGTGCGACACATCAGTGACCGTATCGCGGTTATGTATCTGGGCAAGATCTTCGAGATTGCGGACAAGGATGAGCTATACCGGAACCCGCTGCAGCCCTATACCCAGTCGCTGCTGTCAGCGGTTCCGATCCCAGACCCGGTTGTTGAGGAGACCAGGAAGAGGATCATCCTCGTGGGCGATCTACCCAGCCCGGCCAATCCACCTATCGGATGTAATTTCGTCACCCGGTGCCCGGTCAAGATGGACGTCTGCGAGGGGCAGGAGCCCGAGTTCAAGGAAGTCTCAACCGACCACTGGGTGGCGTGCTGGCGCGTGAACTAGGACCTACGTGAACCTTTCGGGCACGATAACGGTATTCGTATAGAGGGATCCTGCGCGGCGCCCAGGCGTGGGCGTTCTGTGGTGCGTGCGTGGCGGAGAGGCCCCCGGGTTGATACCATACGTGCTTCGAAGGTTACTGGCTATCCCACTCATCATCTTCCTGGTTACCCTGATCCTCTTCTCCCTCATGTGGCAGCTTCCCGTCGAGGTGCGCGCGCGTATCTACGTTCCGCACTCGGGCCGATTTCTCCTACCTGATGAAGAAGCTGCCCTGGTCGAGCGCGCTATTCGCATCCACGGTCTGGACAAGCCTTGGCCCGTCCAGTACGTTAACTGGCTGCGTCTCCTGGCTACGGGCACCTGGGGTTACTCTCCCACCTGGCAGCAGCCCGTACTGGAGGGCCTGCTCCAACGCGTTCCTGCCACCGCCGAACTGGTGTTGATCTGCATGGTTCCCTGTGGCGGGCTGGCCCTGATGCTGGGGAGTCTGGCCGCACGGTATCGGAACCGGTTTCCTGACCATCTGATACGGGCCACCACCTTCGTGGGCTGGGCACTCCCGTCTTTCATCCTCGGTCTGATTCTGATGAACGTGTTCTATGCGTGGCTGGGGTGGTTCCCACCCGGCCGGCTCAGTGTCTGGGCTGGGGCGGTTCTACACTCCGACAGTTTCCGCGCGTACACCGGGATGCACACCATAGATGCGTTACTTAACCTGGATCTGAGAATGTTCTGGGACGCCCTCAGGCACCTGTTTCTGCCCGCCGTCAGTCTGGCTTTCGCAGAGTGGGCGCTCTTGACCAGGATCATGCGCTCGTCGATGCTGGACGTCCTTGGCCAGGATTACGTAACCACGGCCAGAAGTAAGGGGGCGCCGGAGAGTCAGGTCTTCAGCGTCCACATCCGTCGAAATGCCCTGCTGCCGGTGATATCCGCGGGTGGGGCGGCGGTTTCCATGCTCATGAGCGGTGTTGTGGTCATCGAGAGCGTCTTTAATATCAATGGCATTGGCCGCGCGGCTGCCGAGGCTATGCTGGGCGCTGATATTCCCGTGGCTGTGGGTTTCTCCATATTCACGTGCACCGTGACTGTGATAGCCAGTCTAGTGGCTGACCTGTTGTACGCGTCCGCGGACCCGAGAGTCAGACTGTACTAGCCAGGAAGAGCACGACCTATGGCCAGAGTGGAGAACGCTCGTTCCGCTGACCTCCAGAGAGAACTGGCCCATCTGGACCTATACCACCACTCTCTGCGGCTCGTCGGCAGGAAGCTAGCGGCAAGGTCCACCGAAGCCTCGGCTGAGGCGCGGGGGGCCCTCTATGAGCGATCTCTGGAGCTGGGAGAGGAGTGTGCAACGGCTCTTCGTGGCTTGAGGGGGAATCTGCGCTCAGAAGACCTCAGCCACTGCGATGTCGCGCTGAGGGGAGTTACTCTGGCTGTGCGGCGAGCTTCCCTAGCCAGGGGCCATACGCTGTTCTTGGTAAACGTGTGGCGCACAGTGGAGGCTGTGGAGCGATTCTTGGCCAGGGTGGCTGTCAACTACGGGTACACCACGATTTCGGATACGGTAGTGCTGGAAGCGGCAACGGCCGCGCCCAGTGCAGCCGCACAGCCTCCACCTGGGGTCGGGCCCTACCAGCGAGCCATACCGACGCGGGCGGAGTCCGTCGGGCCGCTGTCCGTCGCCTCATGGCCAGCCATACCTCGCTGGCGCCTCAGGCAGCTGGGCAGGCCGGGCTTGCTGCTCGGTATAGTAATTGTACTGGGTTTTGTAGCCATATCCGTTGCTGCACCAATGCTGGCCCCTCCTGAAAGCGACGACCCCTACACCATGCCAAGGGCAAGCTATAGGGGCAATCCCGAGCCGCCTCGTCCGGGCTATCCGTTGGGGACTACCGAGCGCAGCTTTGACGTGTTCCATGGCCTGGTGTGGGGAACCCACGTCGCCTTCCGCATTGGACTCTCCGTGACGGCTGGACGGTTGCTGGTCGGGGTGGTGGTTGGGCTTGTTTCCGGGTACTATGGCAGGTGGCTGGACGCTGTGGTGATGAGGATCACTGACGCCTTCATGGCGTTCCCCATCGTTGCGGCTACTCTGGTGATGCTAGCCTTCTTTGGCCCCCTTGGACTGGCCAATATTGGCGCCGGAAGCGGCGTGGATTCCATCATCATCATTTCACTGATTCTCTTTGGTTGGATGCAGTACGCGCGGCTCGTGCGCGGAAACGTGCTGGCAGAACGCGCCAAGCAGTACGTGGAGGCCGCGGTGTCGGTGGGGGCTGGAAGCAGACACATCATCTGGCGGCACATCCTGCCTAACATTCCCCAGGGGCTGTTCGTGCTCGCTGCCTCCGACGTCGGGGCCATGGTTGTGCTGGGCGCCGTGTTCACGTTTCTTGGATTCTCAGGTCGTGCCGGGCTTGCGGACTGGGGCTGGATGCTGTACATAGGACGCAACTGGATCATCGGCACTCCATCGAACGCCTTCCAGTACTGGTACACCTATGTGCCACCCATTGCTGCCATCGTCCTGTTCTCCACGGGGTGGAATCTCGTCGGTGATGGACTGCGGGATGTCATGGACCCCAGGGTTCAGTAGGGTTATGGTAGGTGGCCTTGCCGATTGCCTGGATGGCTACGGCTTCCACACACTGCGACCTCGTACTGGGCGGTTGCTGAGCCTAGAGGCGATCGGGGCGAGGAAGGCCGCTGCGCGCTACGAAGGCGTGATCCCCGACGAGGGGCGTTAACTCATTGAAAACGCCTGAGGAGGAGGCTCCGCTTCACGGTGGCGCGCGGTGACAAAGAGTGATGACTAGGCTACAGACCCGCGAAGGCAAGTTGTCGTTCTTTCTGCTCATGGTCATGCTGCTATGCATTGCCTGGAGCATGGAGTTCGCCGGCTGGGTGGAAGGCCTGTACGTTGTAGAATGGACCGTCCTCAGCGGGCTGGCCGTAGGTTTCCTGATGACCAGGCTTGGCTGGCCACGGGCGGCGAGCCATCTGGTCGGCGCGCTCGTTGGGGCATCGGTGACTATCGCGGTAGTCGGAAGGTTCATCGACCCAGCGCTAAGCTTTCCCGAGGGTGTGGATATGGTGGCCGACCACTTCGACTCGTGGCTCAGAATGGCCATGGCTGGCAGGTCCGTCACCGACGCGGTCACTTTCGTCCTGTTGATGACGATGCTGGGCTGGTGGGTGGGGTATGCCTGTGCCTGGATGGTCTTCGGCGCCCACAGAGTCTGGCAGGCTCTGGCTCTCAGCGGAACGGCCATGCTACTCGTGGCCTACGGGAGCCCGCCGGACGCTGCACCCTTCTTCGTGGTGTACGTTCTCTGTGCATTAGTATTGGCTGTTCGTCTCTACGTCTACAACCAGGAGAAATCCTGGGACAGAGAGCACGCGCGTTATGATCGCGACATTACCCTGAACTTCCTCCGCGATGGAGGCCTGCTGATCTTGGCCGTGGTGGCTGTGGTGTGGATTGTACCGCTGCTTTCCTCGAGCTCAGTGCTGTCGGACCTGTGGGCGCGAGTGGAGGGACCCTGGCGGGCAGCGGGGGACGAGTGGAACAGGCTCTTCTCCGGCGTCATGGGCTATAACCGCGGCTACGAGAACGTCCCCTTTGGCGATCACCTGGCGCTTGGCGGACCTATCGAGCTGGGCGAGGACATCGTCATGTGGGTGGACACTGACGGGGCGCGGTATTGGCGGGGCGCAGTCTATGACCGCTACGACGGGCGAGGCTGGTCCAATGCCGGTACCCTATCGGCCGTGGTCCCGGCGAAACGGGATTTTCCTGCAGAGGGACCGTACGAGAGTCGTCGCGTGATCGAACAGTTCATCGTGCCCAATTGGTCTGGTCTGGGCCAGATTTTCCAGCTGGGTCAGCCCTTGAGCGCCGACGTGCCCGTGGAGGTTCAGTTCAGCTATCTGGGTCCAGCCAGCGGGGAGACGCGCGATCCCTGGGCCGCACCGGCGTCGGTGTTAGCCGGGAAGACGCGCATACCGGTGAGTATGGAGAGGCCGTACCGGGTGTTCTCCGCGGCATCTATCGCGGATGCTGCCAGTCTCAGGGGCGCTGTAGACGACTATCCAGATTGGGTCAGCCAACGTTACCTGCAGCTTCCAACCACCCTGCCGGAGCGGGTAAGAGGGTTGGCTCAGGAGATCGCCGGGCCTCATCAGAGCGCCTACGACCGGGCCGTGGCTATCCAGGACTATCTGCGCCGAACTATACAATATCGGAAGGATATCCAGCCGCCTCCGAGCGACCGGGATGCCATTGATTATCTGCTGTTCGACAGCGGAGAAGGATACTGCAATTACTATGCCTCGGCCATGGTCGTTTTGGCCCGAGCGGTGGGCATCCCGGCCCGCCTGGCGGTGGGCTACGTGGGGGGCGAACTAGAGGACGAAACCGGGCGGTATGTGGTGCGCGAACGAGACACTCACGCCTGGGTGGAGGTTTTCTTCCCCCGTTTCGGCTGGGTGGAGTTCGAGCCTACGGCGAGTGTGGCCCCCATCGGGCGAGCGGAGACCGCCAGCGGTGCTCAGGTGGAGAGACCCAGCGGCGATGCGGACTCACAAGTGGATCGAGACCTGGATAGGCTGCGGGAAGACGAAGAGCTACTCGATGGCGTTGCCGTTCCGATTTCCAGAGGGCAGCGGCCGCCCTCAGCGTTGCTGGTTCTGGCAGTTCTGACTGGCTTGGTGGGCATGGGAGCGGCATCGGTCTGGTATACGAGGTGGAAAAGGGCGGACCCTGTCTCCGAAGTGGGCAAGGTGTACCGGCGGATGTGCGGTTACGCCCGTCTCTTGGGCCTGAAGGGCCAGCCGTCCCAAACCCCCTACGAGTATGCTACCCTGGTCGCCCAGCGACTGCCGCAAGGTGCTCCAAGGATAGAGTGCATCGCCGAGCTGTTCGTTCGTGATCAGTTCGACTGTCGCGCTGTCAGCCGCGCCGAGGAGGAGGCGGCGCGGGAGGCCTGGTCGGCTTTGCGGTCCCTGGTGTGGCGAAGGCTGCCAGGGAGAATACCAGAACTGCTGCGGTCCGCGCTATCCAGGCAGAAGCGAGACTCGCTGGCAGGGCAGGAAGCACCAAGTTGACAAGAAAAGCATCGATTGGGAACTCAACGCGGAATGCCGTTCGTTCGGCCAGGTTCGGATGGAAAGACTGGCTGCCCTGGGTGATCCTGGCACTGCTGGGGCTCGGCCCCCTCCTGGTCTGCGCGCTGGTCGGCCCGCTGGAGGTGGATGCAGACCTGGGCCAGAAGGCAGCGCCCGATTGGAGCCGGGCCGTGCGCGTGGGGACCGGATTCTACGGCACCGATAGTGGAGCGCCCTTCATCGTTGACGACCAGGGGAAGGTACACTTGCTGTGGGCCCTGCGTCTCAGCGCCCAGGAGCACGACCTTCGCTACACCCGACTGGACAACCGGGGACTGGTGGAGGAAGAGCACGACTTGGGAGTGGGCCTGCACCAGCCCAGAAGGCTCCAGGTCGTACCCGGAGAAGGCGTGCTCGCCGACGTGTTCATGCTGGCTTCCTTTGCGCAAGGCGCCCACTCAGGGCTCTATCACTTCGCGCTCACCAATGAGGGTGAGTTGGCTGGCCCACCGTCTTTGCTGTCTTCCCGGGGGAGCGACTGCTTCGAGTATGACGTGGCGCGCGACCCAACGGGCCTGGTCCACGTCTTCTACACGGAGGGGGCTGGCCCACAGCGAGATCTGCATTACCTGGCCCTTAGTCCGGGCGCCGGGGATCTTGCAGTACCGAGGTTAGTCGCTCGGGGGGTCTCCAGCCCTGTGTGCGCCATGGGTCCCGGGAATGAGCTCCATGTCTTCTGGGAAGAGCCTGGCTCCAGCGAAGAGTTGGTGGAGTTGCATCACGCAGTCGTGGAGGGCTCGATGCCCAATTCTCTATCCGGGCCCAGGCTGCTGGATCTGCCTGCGGGCAGGCGGTTCTCCCGCGTCGGCCCGGTGGTGGCCTTCGACTCCGACTATGCGTACCTGGTGTGGACGGTGGAGTACCGCAGGGAGATGGCAGCCCAGGCTATTTCGGAGGGGTGGTATGGCAGCCTGGCACTAGGGTCGCCCTCGGAGGTCCTGGCGAAGTCCTTCACTCTACCCGTGGAAGAGAAACCGACCTACGTGGCACATGAATCGCCCTACGGGTACCAGTATCTGGTCCCTTCGCAAGGAGAGACGGAGTACGGGACCGAGAGAATCACCTACCCGTCGCCTTTGTTGGGTGATCTGGAGGCCATGGTCACCGCTGGGATGACCATGCTGCGGGGTGTTGCGCTGGAGCACCAGATTGTGAACCTGGTCTTCGCCGATGGTGAGCTGCTGGGGTATCAGGTAGCTGGCAATACCACACACTGGTCAAGGCTCTCCCACCTGGTGGCCGACCAGAATGCCCTGCTGCATCTGAGTTGGGTTGATGGGCTGGAGCCAGGGCCCAGCGACGTGTTCTACGCCAGCACGAGCCCGGCGGTGCGCGAACGAGTCGATCGCCTCACCGGAGACGACCTGCTGTTCGCAGCTCTGAACACCGCCTTCAGCGCGGTAGCTGGGCTGCCAGCCTTGCCGCTAGCGATCGCCTGGCTGGTGCCTGCTCTCATCTGGGCCTTCCTGGCCTCCCGGTTCCTGCTCCGAGGCCAGGGCCTGGCCGATACCCGGGGGTATTTGGCACTGGCGGTGGGAGTAGTGCTCTACGAGGCCGCCAAGCTGTACTTCACCCCCGGCCTGCTGAGCTACGTACCCTTCTCCGTCTCGGTTCCCTTCCTGCCGGTCGCGTGGTATGGTGCGTTGCGGGCGCTGATGCCAGCGGCGATACTCGCGATGGGGGGCGTGGGAGTTGTTGTCGCCTTCTTTAGGGCGGAGGTCCGGGACCTGCTGGCTGCGACTTTGATCTTCTGCCTGATCGATGCTTTCCTGACCCTGATGATCTATGGACCCGGTCTGGCTGTGCTGGGCTAGGGGATGTGCCCCGACCGAGGCGACCCTGGCTGGCCTTTCAACTTGACAGCGATGATGTATCGTGCTATAATCTTTTCATGCAGGGAGGGTGCGGATAGAGCCCGCCAGTCCCAGAGGGACGTGCAGACGCCCGCGCAAATGACCGCAATGGAGACGCCATCCCCAGCAATAGGTCATCAGGAACTTCAAAAGAACCCTGAGTGAGGGTGCTGTCCGGTCTCTTCAGCTCTGAGATGGGTGTCTCTACACCCTCCCACAGTCAGGATTATCCGGGGGACAGCCCCCGGAAAGGAGGTGTGAGCGCTTCGAGGTACCGTAGCGTGGTGACCAACACTCGGTTACGATAAGCCTTTAATAGGGAGGAAAAAGATGTTTAGGAACAAGAGATGGTTGATGCTGCTTAGTGTGGTGATGATCCTTGTGCTCGTCGCCACTGCATGTGGGACCCCGGCGCCCCCGCCGCCCGCGGAGGAGACACCCGCGCCTGGCGAGACGCCGGCCCCGACGACACCACCCGCGGAGGAGACACCTGCGCCACCTCCGCCCACGGAGATCAAGAACCCCGATTCTTTGATCGACTGCAACATCGGGGGGGAGCCGGACTCGCTGGACCCGGCCTATCAGTATGACACGGCAAGCTACGAGATCATCTTCAACGTCTACGAGGGCTTGCTGTTCTACGACCGGGAGAGCTACACCGAGTTCGTGCCTGTCCTGGCCACCGACATGCCGGAGGTCTCCGACGACTTGCTCACCTATACCTTCCACCTCCGTGAGGGGATCAAGTTCCACGAGGGCGGCGATTTGACGCCTGAGGACGTGGCCTATACCCTCTGGCGGGGGATGCTCCAGGACCGCTCAGGTGGTCCGCAATGGGTCATACTGGAGCCCTTGACCGGCCGACTTGCCATCAACGACATAGCCGACGAGATGGGTGACCAGGCGGCCTGTGAGTACATCAAGACCACGGTGGTGCCGGACAACGAGAACGGGACGGTCACCTTCCACCTGCCCAAGCCCTTCGGCGCTTTCTTGAGCATCGTCGCCAGCGGCTGGGGCGTGGCCGTGGACAAGGAGTGGGTGATCGAGCAGGGTGGCTGGGATGGCGACTGCGCCACCTGGCGGGACTTCAACGATCCCGAGGACATCGAGAGCGAGCTGTACAGCGCCATGAACGGCACCGGCCCCTACAAGTTCGACCACTGGACGCCGGGCGAGGAGATGGTGCTGGTCCGCAACGATGACTACTGGCTGACCGAGCCCCTGTGGGAGGGCGGGCCGTCGGGCCCTGCCGCCATCGAGCGCGCCGTCTGGAAGTACATGACGGAGTGGGGCACCCGCTTGGCGGCCTTCGAGGCCCTGGACTGCGACATGGTGGACGTCCCCAGGCAGTACGCGACCCAGGCCGACGAGTTGGTCAAGGAGCAGTGGGACGCCGGCGACATGTCGGATCCCAGCAAGATGACCATCCTCAATGAGACTGGCATCGCTCGCTCCTTCATCAACATGCCCTCAGTAAGCTCAGGAGACATCTTCCTGAACCAGAAGGTGAATGTGGAGGGCGGCAACCCCTATATCGGCAGCGGCGCGCTGGACGGTGATGGCATTCCGCCCGACTTCTTCTCGGACATTCACGTGCGGAAGGCCTTCAACTACTGCTTCGACTGGGACACCTACATCGAGGAAGCGTATCTGGGCGAGGCCATCCAGCGCAGAGGCCCCATCATCGAGGGTCATATAGGATACACCCCGGATTCCGAGGTGTTCTCCTTCGACATGGCCAAGTGCGAGGAGGAGTTCAAACTGGCCTGGGACGGCGCCGTGTGGGACACCGGGTTCTTCGTGATCCTTCAGTACAACAGCGGCAACGACCAGCGGCGCACGGCTGCGGAGATCCTGGAGGCCAATATCGAGTCGCTTAACGAAGGCAAGTTCAGCGTCTCCGTGCTGGACGTGCCCTGGGCGACGTATCTGGACGAGATGACCGCCAGCAGGCTGCCCGTGTTCATCATCGGGTGGGTCGAGGATTACCACCACCCGCACAACTGGGTTCTGCCGTACATGAGCGCCAATGGCACCTGGTCCATGTTCGAGGGCTGGCCCCAGGAGCAGTATGACCGGTACGATGCGAAGATCCAGGAGTGCCTCGCGATACCTTTCGCTGACGCCGCTCCCTGCTATGAGGAGTTGCAGGCCTGGGCCATCGAGGATGTCATAGACGTCTTCGGGATACAGGCCACGACTCGCCACTATGAGCAACTGTGGGTGAAGGGGTACTACGAGAACCCGATCTATCCATCGTGTATGTGGGCGTACAGGTTCTCCAAGGAGATGTAGCGTCAACGCTCAGCCGTGACCCATCGGGCAAGGACCGGGATTCCGGTCCTTGCCCGCCTTTGCCAGCGCTGAGCACAGAGTCGGCGCATGGCCCCACCGCTCAGGGAGACAAGCGCGGCGGTGCCGTCGGACCAACTGCTCTCACACGGAATCCGCAGCAGGGCTGGGGCTTCGGTGTGAGGCCAGTCAGACGATGGAGTCCTCGATGCCTGCATTGCGGCGGGTGAGGATCAGCTTCGCCAGGAACGGCCTCGGTCCGCAGGGCGTGTGGGGTGCACGAAGCGGGCGGCGTGGACAGTATGGACATCTGCCGGATGCGGGAGTGTCACTGGTGTGATATGTCTGCGGGGAGCTGTTTGTTGACGCCGGGTGGTGGAGAGGAGACGAGTAGACCATGGTAGCATACATCATCCGCCGGTTGTTGATTCTGCCCATCATCATCTTTGGCGTGACGTTGCTCATCTTCGCCATGATGTCCTTTCTGGACCCAGGGCAGAGGGCCAGTCTATACGTCCCCGCCATACCGAGGGGTGCCGGGCAACTGGACGAGATCATCGAGAAGTACGGGCTCGACGACCCCATACATATCCAGTACTTCCGCTGGCTGAATGGCGTTTTGCACGGGGACCTGGGTTTCTCCAAGGTGGGCAAGGCGTCAGTCCTGGAGACGATCAAGAGGTACATACCGGCATCTTTTGAGCTGGCTATGTGGTCAGCGATACCGTTGGTTTGGATAGGGATCCAACTGGGCGTGATCTCGGCGCTGAATCACAACAAGCTGATAGATCAGGTGCTGCGCGTATTTGCCATCATTGGCTGGTCGTTTCCGACGTTTGTGTTTGGGTTGCTGATGTTGATGATCTTCTATGCCAAGCTGCAGTGGTTCCCGGCGGGGAGGCTATCGGACTGGGCGAGCCAGGTCGTGTTGTCGCCGGCGTTCGCGCAGTACACGGGTATGAACACCATAGACGCCCTATTGAACTTGAGGTTGGACATCTTCTGGGATGCGATCAGGCACTTGATCCTGCCGGTGATCACGCTGTCGTACGTACAGTGGGCGCTGATCCTGAGGGTGACCAGGTCTTCGATGCTGGAAGTATTGCGGGCGGACTACGTGACCACGGCCAGGTCGAAGGGCTTATCTGAGGGTGTGGTGATAGACAAGCACGCCAAGCCCAACGCTCTGATCCCGGTAGCCACGGTGAGCGGGCTGGTGATGATCTGGATGATGAGCGGCGTGGTGATCACGGAGACAGTGTTCAACATTCATGGGCTGGGGTGGTGGGTGGCCAGTTCGGCGTCACAGCTGGACGTGATCTCGGTGCTGGGGTTCTCGCTGTTCTACGCGGTCCTGGTGGTGTGTGGGAACCTGGTAGTGGATGTGCTGTACGCCTATCTTGATCCGCGGGTGAGGCTCGAGTAGCCAGACGGGGGATGGCGATGATCAAGTTTGAGGAAGCGGAGCAGGCACTTGAGGCGGACATGGAGGGCGGAGGGAGGCAGCCGCTGCGGAAGCTGTGGGACAGTGTGAGGCATCCTCCGAAGGTCATACAGAGGATGTTGAAGAACCCGGTTTCGTTGACCGGCATTGTCCTGGTACTGATGTTCGTGGCCATAGCGATCCTGGCGCCGGTGCTGGCGCCGCCTGAGAGGCCGGAGGAGCCGTATCGCATACCGCGGGATGGGTATCTGGCTGAGCCCAAGCCTCCCAGCGCGGAGCACCGCTTTGGGACGACTGAAGGGCAGTACGATATCTACTACGGGGTAATCTGGGGTGCCAGGACGGCGTTCCGGGTAGGGGTGCTGATCACCATTGCGACCATCATCATCGGTCTGCTGGTGGGGACTACGGCTGGATACTTTGGGGGTTGGATCGACGAGGGGCTGATGCGGGTGGTGGAGGTCTTCATGGGTTTTCCGTTTCTGCTGGCCGCGATCACGTTGGCGGCGGTATTAGGGTCGAGTCCGAGGTTCGACCGGATCACGACGGGGATGATTGCGTTGATCACGTTTGGATGGACGACGTACGCCAGGTTATTGCGTGGTGACATCCTTTCGGTGAAGGAGAGGGACTACGTGATGGCGGCGAGGACGTTGGGGGCCAGTCATGGGCGGATCATGATGAAGCACGTGATACCGAACTCGATTTTTCCGACGCTGGTGGTGGCGTCGATGGACATTGGGTCGTACGTGTTGAACTTTGCGGCGTTGAGTTTTCTGGGGCTAGGGGCTGAGCCCGGGTATGCGGACTGGGGGCAGTTGATCAGCTTTGCGAGGAACTGGATGCCTAGTCTAGCCGACTACTGGTACATCCTCGTGTATCCTGGGGCGGCGATACTGTTGTTCGTGTTGGGCTGGAATCTGATCGGAGATGCGTTCCGGGACATACTCGACCCGAAGTTGGCGCGAGGCCGGCGCTAGATGGACGGAGACATACTTCGCCACTGAGCTTGTCTGACACATCTACATCCAGTAAGATCTCAAGAGGCGGGAGGTGCTATGGCCCGCCTCTTGTTCGTCCCGGCGAGTCGGAGGCGAATGGCGGCCCGCCAACGGTTTGCTGGAAGGCAGAGCTGAGAGAGGCACCGTTGGCTGTGGGGGAGAGGGAAGTGAACGTCAGCCTAAAGCGGAAGGTCACGGCCGTCCACGAACTGCTGGTGCAGGAGCACGGTCATCACCAGTGGTATCCCAGCCGAGACCCGATCAGCGACCTGGTGCGGACGATCCTCTCGCAGAACACCTCCGACGTGAACAGCAACCGCGCCTTCGCCCGTCTGCGAGAGCGGTTTCCTTGTTGGGAAGCCGCACTTCAGGCTGATCCAAATGAGATCGCCGAGGCCATCCGGCCGGGAGGACTGGCCAACATCAAGGCGCCCCGCATCGAGGCGGCCCTCCAGGAGATCATGGACGAACGTGGGGAATTGGATCTGGGATTCCTCAAAGATCTGGAGATCGAAAAGGCCAAGTCGTGGCTTCAGTCGCTGGAGGGTGTAGGTCCCAAGACCGCGGCTATCGTCTTGCTGTTCTCACTGGGACGGCCGGTCCTGCCCGTGGACACCCACGTCCTTCGGGTGAGCCGGCGCGTCGGCCTGGTAGAGCCGCGGGCTACGGCGGAAAAGGCTCATCAAGTGCTTGGCGCGCTGGTGCCTGAGGAGGCGGTCTACGACTTCCACATCAACATGGTGACTCACGGGCGGCGGCTCTGCCACGCCCGGCAGCCGCAGCATGATCAATGCGTGCTGGCTCCACTGTGTGACTACCTGCACAAAGGCAAATGAGAGAAAAGGGACGCCAGGACCAGCGGGCGCATCCGTTGCTGCTATCCAGGCGGCTGGCCAGTTACTGCCGGGCTCCCTGCCTATGGCTGCTGGTGGTGTCACTGGGACTGCTGGTCTGGGACCAGTCCTCGCTGAGCGCACTGCAACTACCAGCGATGATGGCAGCGCTTCTCTCGGCGATCCTCATTCTGCTGACCCTAGCCATGAGCCGCCTGGCCTACGTCCAGTGCGCAGAGGATGGCCTTCTGGTCCGGCTACCTCTACGGCGCCTGCATGTGTCCTACGACTCTATCGTCCAGACCCGTACTTCGTCCCTGGGCATACTGTTCCCACCCTCGAAGCAGCCTTTTTCAAGCCGGGCCTTTCTCCGGCCCCTCTGGCGGCTGCCGACTGTGGTTGTGGAGCTGGAGCGACTGCCGCAACCCAGGAGACAACTGAGGCTGTGGATGGATAGCCGCATGCTGCTCAAGAGCGCCCTGGTCTTGTTGGTGGAGGATCACCGAGGGCTGAGAAGCCAGATAGACGAGGCCGCGATCCGGTGGCGAGTGGGCCAACGCGAGTCTCGGGACGCGTAGGGCAGCGCCGCTGATGGTCGAGGTCAGGCCACCGAGATCTCCGACCCCTGAGGCGTTTTGAACACGTCGATGCGCACTGGAAAGGAATCCTTCAGTTCCTCCAGATGGGTGACGACCACGATCAGCTCGAAATCATCCTGCACCGAGTTGATTGCCTCCACCAGACGCTGACGGCCCTGGGCATCCTGAGTGCCAAAGCCCTCATCGACGATCAAAGTTTGGAGCCGCGCTCCCGCTCTGCGCGCCAGCAGTTTGGAGAGGGCCACCCGGATGGCGAAGTTTATGCGGAAGGCCTCGCCGCCGGAGAAGAGGGCGTAGTTTCTGGGGCCCAGTTCGTCTGCCACCTCGATGTCCAGCGTTTCTACGGCGCTGCCCTTGAGCGTCTCACGTTGGCTCAGCAGGCGAACGCTTAGTCTGCCATCGGTCATGCGACTGAGGAGCAGATTGGCCTCCTCCTCTATCTCGGGGATCACGGCCTCGATGATCATGGCCTGGATGCCCTTCTTACCAAAGGCCAGGCGCAGCTCGTCGTAGATGGCCTTCTCTTTCTGCGCCTCCCGCTCCTGCCGAGCCTTCTCTGCGCTTTGCTCCTTCAGGTAGGTGCAGTGATCCAGCTTCTGGCGGGCTGCTCCCAGGCGGACCCGGGCGTCTGCCTCGTCGATTTGTAGCTGCTCCACTCGACGAGCCAGGTCTTGAAGGCCCCGTGTGGCTTCCTTCAGTGCGTCAACATGGCTGCTCAGCGCGTCGATGCTCTGGGACAGCTCAGTAGCCGCCTGCTGAAGGCCAGCAAGCCGCTCTTCCCGCTCCAGCAGCCTTTGCCTCTCCGCGCGTAGGCCCTCCCTGGCGGTGTCGAGGTCTCTCTTCTCCGTCTCAAAGTGTGCGCTCTCCGTCAGTGACCTTCGGACCTCGTCGTGCCTTTCGGCGTGGTAGGCGAGGGAGGCCAGTTCCTCGTCCAGGTCTTTCATCCGCTGGCTCTCAGCGTGGGCGAAATCCCCTTCCTCCAGCCGTTGCTCGAGCTCTCTGCGCTTCTCCCTGATCTGCGCCAGCTCTTGTCCAGCAGTCTGGGCCTCCTGCAGCGCTTTCACCAAAGAGTCCTGTTCACCGCGCAACGAGGCCAGGGAGGCAAGCTCTGCGTCGCCCTGCTCTCGGGCCAGGCGGGTCTTGGCGAGGTCCTGTTCCAGGCCTTCGATGGAGGCGGAGTTCTGACGGTAGAGGTCCCCTTTTTCTATTCCCTCTCG
>DATEXS010000346.1:0-2611 GCA_035256725.1 Anaerolineae bacterium | reverse complement strand
TGCTTTTCGGTTGGCTGCTAGCCGTACTCATCCTCCCCTTGCTGGGCCAAACCGTGCCTGCCGGGTAGTTCAACCCCCGCTGAGGTGCTGTAGTCGCCGACTGAGGAGTGGACGGAGCTTGGACCCGACGGCCGGACACGGCCTGGCCACGGCGCAAGATGCTATGGGTCAGCGTGGCTGTTTTGCAGTTGCCCGCGCGGTCCGGTCAGGTATGCGGGCCACCGCGCGTAAAGTCGGGAGTCTGCTGTCACCCTTCTTCTGGCCAGACCCCCAACCGCCAATCACCAGAGGGCCAGGCCGGTGCTCTCATCCAGGGAGCGTTCTGGCGCCATCCCTTCCAGATCGGTGACCGCAAACTCGCAGGCGAAGGCCACGTTGCCTTCCAGGAGATGGCCGCCAAAGCAGCGGCCCTCTCTGTCTGCCAGGACTACGTGGCAATGCAGGAAGGTGACCCCATCCTTGCGCGAAACGTTGCCCGTCAGGGAAGCGATCTCCATGCCTTCTTCGAAGTGCACCTCCCGAAAGGTCCTCCTCAGGTGATCGTAGTACCCGATTCCCCCTCGTTCCACTACACCCAGCGCTTCCAGGTGGCCCACCTGGATGCCGTTGGTCTTGCAGAACTCCGTCAGCCCCTCCAGGACACTGTCGCCGCGCTCCAGTCTCCCGAGGAGCACTCTGCGCGTGGTGAATTCAAACGACTTCATCGATCTACCTCCCTTACGACCTGGGCCGCGGCGTGCGGCCCGGCCCGATTGTCCTCTCGTGCAGGACCCCTGCTGCAAGACCGGCTGGATACGTCGCGGCCACACGAGGAGCCGCGAGAGCACAACCCGACGAGCGCAGTCGCCAACAGCCAGCGTTGCGCAACCAAGACCCATGATCCCCGCGATTCTCGAGGCCCCGACCATCGGCAGCCTCTCCAGCAAAGCCAGCTCGGTTTATTCCATCAACGGCTCAGACATGGTGAGCGCGACTGCGGGTGAGAAATGCCCGTCAGCCTGACCATGGGGAGGGTGTTGAAAAACGAAGCTCAGGGGGTGGCGTTGGAGATTGAGATGGGATACGGTGAGGGTAGGCAAGTGAGAAGCTGATAGGGGCTTGGAGGTAGGGAGATGGCACAGCAGCGGTTCAAGGAACAGGGGAATGAATCCTTCTTTGGGAGTTTGGTGTATGACCGGATCGTGCCTGAGGGCCATTTCTTCAGGAGGCTGAACGCGATCATACCTTGGGAGCGGTTCACCAGGCAGCTGGTGAAGTATTATCGCGGCAGAGCGCGGGAGGGACGTCCTCCGTATGACCCTGCGGTGCTGTTGAAGATGCTGTTGGTGTCCTATCTGTATGACCTGTCGGAGCGGCAGGTGGAGGAGATGGCGAGGTTCAACCTACCAGTGAAGTACTTCCTGGGGCTAGGAGCGGACGAGTTGCCACCGGATCACTCCACGCTGACGGCGTTCAAGAGGCGGTTGTTGGAGAATGGGAAGCTAGACCCTTTCGAGGAGTTATTGGTGGAGATCGTGAACCTTGCCAGTGAGCAAGGGATAGAGTTTGGTACCCTTCAGGTGATAGACAGCGTACACACGGTGGCTGATGTGAACGTGGAGAAGGACGATAAGCGGCGGAGGGATGGGAAGCCACCGCGGGACCCGGGTGCCCAATGGGGGGTGAAGCACAGTCGACTGGTGAAGGATGGTGAGGGGAAGAGCACCAGACAGAAGGTGTACTTCTACGGTTACAAGGGACATGTCAGTCTGAATGCCCAGACAGGATTGATCACTAGCGCAATGGTCACGCCAGGCAATGCCCATGATGGCCGTCAGTTTCCGGGAGTCTTGGAGCGAGACCTGGCCTTGGGTTTGCCGGTGGAGATAGTGGCAGCGGACCGAGCCTACGACGACACGCGTAACCACTACATGTTGAAAGTGCGAGGGGTGCGCTCAGCCATTCGTTTGAACGATTACCGCACACAGAAGAAGGACAAGAGCAAAGCGGGCTGGGTAGCTATGAAAGCCAATCCTGAGTACACCCGGGGCCAAAGGGAGCGGTACAAGATCGAGAGGAAGTTCGGAGAAGCAAAGCAGGGTCACGGACTGGGACGATGTCGCTACGTAGGCTTCGTGAGGTACGCCATCCAGCTATACCTGACCGCTGTGGCGCTCAACTTGAAGAGGATGGTGAAGCTACTGACAGGAGTGAACTTCAAGGGCCGAGCCAGAGCGACGGTCTGATACCACAGGATCAGTGCGCCAGACGAACGAGGAAGCCAGGACTGAGCAGCGGGGAGGCTAGATCACAAGCCCAGGAAGGCCCAATGTCGAGGCCTGAGAGCCGCAAATCACACCCTGATCAACCCCTAATGCCGCTCTAACCGCCTCCCCATGAAACCTTAAACCTGCACACCTTCTTTTTCCACACCCTCCATGGGGTGCTTGGGCTTTTCACGTCAGTATTATCGACGGCGCAGCCACCCATTGTCAAGACTTGCTACAGTGCGCGAAATCCCGTAAGATATACTGATGGAGAGAGACGCGGGCCCGGAAAAGGTGTCACGTCAGGAGGTGTGACGTACCATATGCCCATCTACGAGTACGAGTGTGAGAAGTGCAGGCGGAGA
>DATEXS010000345.1:0-5172 GCA_035256725.1 Anaerolineae bacterium | reverse complement strand
TCGGCAACGAAAGCCCCGCTCACCTCCACTTGGTCGAAGCCGCTCAGGTCGAACTCTTTGGTGATCACGACGCCAGAACCGGTCACACTCACCTGAGACAGAATCTCGCCCACGTCGGGAACCAAAGAGCAACCCACCAACAGAGAACTCCCCAAGGCCATACACAAGAGAACGCGCGATATCATGATTTCCTCCTTAGTCGTCCGCAGGCGGTCGCCTCAAAGTGATGACCCGGTAACTCTCGGCATGCGCTAACCCTTTCTCCTTGCCGACCTCTGCGCTCCATTCCTTGACCATCTCCGTTGGGTCCCAGTCTCCAAGTTGGCTGGCGTGCTGCTTGAGCGCCTCGATCTTCAAACCGATAGTCTCTGTCACGTCCACCCACTCGCTCGCCTGGTCGCTGCCGTGAACGTACAACCGGCTCACCCGATGCGGGGCCCCGACCTCGGGCCATAGCAACGGCAGCTCACTCGCCGGCGCCGCTGCATCGAGCGCTGCTTGCGCCGCCGCACGATGATCGGCATGGTTAATGTAGTCACCATTCCTGAATAACCGTGTCGGATCCCCGGCGATGACGACCTCGGGCTTGTATTGACGTATTGCTCGGACCAACTCCCGCCGCAGTGCGAGCGTGGGCTCCAGCTGGTCGTCGTCGTGGCCGAGGAAGACCACCTCTCTCACGCCCAACGTGGCGCACGCAGCACGTTGCTCTGCGCGACGAATCTCCGCCAGTTTCTCCCGAGTGATGTCCGGATCGAGGGAACCTGCATTGCCGTCGGTGCAAATCACGTACGTCACCCGGCAGCCCTCCTTGGCCCATTTGGCCACCGTGCCGGCCACCGTGAACTCCGCATCGTCGGGATGGGCCTCAATCACCATCGCTGACTCGGGCACACCGTCTTCCAGCATCCTTTGTTGGTCTCCTTCCCTCATCTGTGCGCCGTCAGCGCCTTGTCATTCGCCGCCAGCCACGTTTCCCAAAGAACAAGAGAACTCGTATCCCCGAGAGTGCCATTGATTTCCAGAGCAGAAGGTGCTCACAGCAGGCTTACCGGGTCCACATCTACGCGCCACCCAGGGCCGAAGTCCACCCCTTCCAGCAGCGAATAGGGGTCTCTGCCCCGCACAATAACATGCCAGCGATACTGCCCCCGTATGCGTCTCAGGAAGGCGGGTGCCGGCCCTATCAAGTCGATCTCCGGCAGGCCCAGGCGCGCTATCTTGTTCTCCAGCAGGCGGCTCATCTTGGTGGCCTCAGCCTCGCATTTCTCCTCGTCGCGATGCACGTACACCAGTCTCACCAGCCGTGCGAAGGGAGGGTACGGCTGCTGCCGCCGGAACTCTATCTCCTGCTCGTAGAAACCGTCATAGTCGTGTCGGCTGGCCGCCTGGATACAATAATGCTCGGGGGCGTAGGTCTGTACAATCACCTTGCCGCCCAGTATGCTGCGGCCAGCCCTTCCTGCGACCTGCGTGAGCAACTGAAAAGTGCGTTCCCCAGCGCGGAAGTCGGGGAGGCGCAGAGCCGTGTCCGCCGACAAAACGCCCACCAGGGTGACCAGAGGCAGGTCCAGCCCCTTGGCGATCATCTGAGTCCCGATCATCACGTCGGCCTCGTGCTTGACGAACTTCTCCAGGATCCTCTCATGGGACATCTTGCCACCGGTCGTGTCCCGGTCCCAGCGCACGATCCTCGCCTCAGGGAAGAGTTGGTGCGCTACGGCCTCCACCTTCTGCGTGCCCGTGCCGAACTGCTTGATGCGGCCACTCCAGCAACTGGGGCAGTCGTCAGGAAGGAAGGTCCGCCAGTTGCAGTGATGGCAGATCAGGTCATCTTCGAAAGAGTGATAGGTCAACGGTAAGTCGCAGCGCTTGCACTTCATGACGTAACCGCAATCGCGGCACATGACGAACGTGGTCGCCCCTCGCCGGTTAAGGAACAGGATGACCTGCTCACTGGCAGCGAGGGTTTCGCCCATGGCCTCCCGCAGCGCCCGGCTGAAGATACTCCTGTTCCCCGCCCTCAGCTCTTGCCGCAGATCCACCACCTGCACCGCTGGAAGCTCCATGTACATCGCCTCGTCGTAGCCCTCGCCCACCTCTCTGACCACACCGATGCGCCCCTGCTCCAGGTGGTGCTCGGCCCGCTGCTCTTCGATGCGTCGTCGGTGCCCCATGATCCGCTGGGGAAGGTGCAGCAGTCTATACCTGCCCTGTTGAGCGCGGTAGTAGGTAACCACGTCCGGCGTGGCCGTACCCAGAATCAGCTTGCTGCCAGTTATCTCCGCCAGCTTGATGGCTACGTCCCGGGCATGGTAACGAGGCGTTTTGTCCTGCTTGTAGCTCCACTCGTGCTCTTCGTCAATGACGATCAGCCCCAGCCTGGGGACCGGGGCGAAGATCGCGGACCGAGAGCCGATGACGATGTCCACCAGCCCATCTCGGACCCGCCGCCAGCCATCGTAACGCTCTCCCATGGACAGCTTGCTGTGCAGCACGGCTAGACGTCCCAGAAAGCGGGCGGCGAACCGACGGATCGTCTGGGGGGTCAGGGCGATCTCCGGTACCAACACGATAGCTTGTTGTCCTCTGGACAACACCTCGCCAATCGCGCGCAGGTAGATCTCCGTCTTGCCGCTGCCGGTCACCCCGTGGAGTAGGAAAACCTCGGAGCCCTCTCTATCGAGGCTCGCCTCGATCTCTTGCCACGCCGCTTCCTGTGCATCGGTCAGTCTGGGCGGCTCAACGGGCACGAAGGTGCGCCCCTGCAGGGGATCCCTCCACACCTCTTGCTCCTCCAGTTCGATAAACCCCCTGTTCTGCAGTGCCCTCAGGGTAGGGCTGCCTCCCCCCACCTCCGCGTAGAGGTCAGACACTGCCGTGGGACCGGCCTGATCCAGGTACTGCACAATGGCCCTCTGCAACGGCGCCCGGCCAAGCGCCTCCTCCACCTCATCCGTCAGTTGCACCTTGAGACGGGCCACCCGCTCCGTCTTCGGCTTGGCCCTGGGTTCGGCCAGCCGCGAGCGCTTGATCAGCAGTCCGCGGCGCACCAGCCCGTCAACTACTGACCGGTAGTTCCTTAGCTTGAGCCTCCTCCCCAGGGTGGGCAGGGCCATTTCCCCTTCAAGCCGGAGCAGCTCGATCACCGACCGCTGGCCCCTGTCCAGGTCTGTGGGCACTGGCCGGTCTGGGTTCAGACTGACGGTGATGCGAGCGTTGCGGGTCACCCCGGGGGGCAGCATGAGGAGCACGGCGTCTATCAGCGGCGCCAGATACGCCCGGCTGATCCACTGAGCCAGCTCCATCTGGGGTGGGGAGAGGACAGGGGTGGGGTCGGCTATCTCGTAGAGGTCTTTGGTCTCCGTCACCGGGGAACGGTCATCCAACCCCAGGATCACACCTTGCAGGCGACGTGGTCCAAAGGGCACCAGCACCAGCTGCCCTGGGCACACCTCGGCACGCAGCTCAGGCGGTATGGAGTAGTGGAAAGTCCGGCCCAGATAGGCCAGGTCCCCCTCCTCGCCTCTGGGCTCGTCGCCCACCACTTTGCGCGGTTGCACCCTGGTGTTGACCAGAACCCTGGCGTATTGCTTGATTGCCTCAGTCCTCACCGCTCACTGAGCCTCGCCGTTCACTGAGCCAGCCCACCCAATCATATCATCCCTATCTGCAAGTATCAAGACCTCTAAGCGTGGGCTTTCTCTCGCTGGCCATGGTATAATGGCCCGCAGGCAGCCTGCAAAAACAAGGAGGTCTCCTTGCGTCTATTTGTCGCCGGAATTATGCAGGGCTCTCGCCGGGACGACGACATCTGCGCTCAGGACTACCGTACTGCCATAAGGGAGGTCGTCTTACGCCATTACCCCGACGCCGAGGTAGTCTGTCCCTTCGAGCTATTTCCAACCAGCGTCGGATACGGCTACGCGGAAGGTAGGCAGACCTTCCTGGAGCTGGCCGAGCGGGCTACCGAAGCAGACATCCTGGTGGCCTACCTGCCGGAGGCCAGCATGGGCACGGCCATCGAGATGTGGCAGGCCTATGGTGCCGGGGCCCGGATCCTGACCATCTCTCCCATGGCAGACAACTGGGTGGTCAAGTTTCTCTCCGACCGCGTTTTCGACTCCATTGAGGCTTTCGCAGACTTCGTAGCCGGCGACGGGCTGGGCGAGACATCGGCTAACGGACAGCCCACGCTGGACCACTGAGCGATCAGGAATCCGGAAGATGGGTCTTCCAGACGAGCGGCTGGAGGAACGAATAGGGGAACTGCTGACCAGGCGTGGCCTAACCCTGGCTGTGGCTGAGTCCTGTACGGGGGGCCTGCTGGGCCATCGCGTCACCAACGTCTCTGGAAGCTCCGCCTACTTTCAGGGAGGGGTGATCAGCTACTCCAACGAGATCAAGGAGCGCATCCTGGGCATACCTCACCAAACCCTGGTTCAGCACGGGGCGGTCAGCGGGGAGACGGCCCTGGCCATGGCCAGGGAGGCCCGTCGCCTGCTGCGCACCGACATCGCCGTTTCTGTGACCGGTATCGCCGGCCCCACCGGCGGGACGCCGGAAAAGCCCGTGGGTCTGGTCTACATAGGGCTGGCCGCCGAAGGCACGGAACTCTGCGAGAGGCACATCTGGGAGGGGGATCGCTCTGAGAACAAGGAGTTATCAGCCCAGGCGGCGCTGGAGCTCCTGCTCAAGTACCTCGAGGGGTAGGGCCGCCTGCCCTATCTGCCTTCGGCCGCGTCCCCCAGATTGGGCAACCAGACAGCCAGCAGCGCCGCGGCCAGCAGGGCCAGGGCCGCTCCGAAGAGGAAGGGTGCCCACGGCCCGAACCCCGGCCAGGGACCCCACCCTCGCCACAGAAGCCCGGCGATCACGCTGGCTGGCAAGGCAGTGATACCCACCGCCGCATTGTAGAGCCCGTACGCGGTGCCTCTCTGCTCGGGGATCACCATGTCCGCCACCAGGGCACGAGCCACACCCTCGCTCAGCCCGTAGTAGGCTCCATAGAGCGCATAGAGAACCCACACCTGCCAGGCAGCACCGGCGAGGGCAAAACCCAGGTACACCACCCCGTAGAGCAGCCACCCCCCCACGATGATCCTGCGCCGACCCACCCGGTCGGAGAGCATGCCAGCGGGGCCAGACACCAAGGTGTACACGAGGTTAAGG
>DATEXS010000344.1:0-3190 GCA_035256725.1 Anaerolineae bacterium | reverse complement strand
GGCCCGCAGGTACAGTAGCTCGACCTCCGCGTCCCAGGCCTCGCCGGTGTACCGGTAGGGGTTGTACGTCTCGCCCCCCGCAAGCGGCACGCCGAAGGGGTCGTAGGCGTAGCTGGTCTGCACTTCCCCGTTGGTGTCCACCAGTTGGCGCACGCTGCCCAGCCCGTCGTGCATGTAGTACAGCGTCTGCTCCTGCTGCCGAGCGGTGATGTCGAGCCCATAGAGATAGACTGCGTCGGTGTCGCTGATGACCACGGGCAATGTGGCCAAGAGGTCGAGGACGTACTGCGTGGTGTCTCCGCCGACGGTCTGGTTGGTCCTGAGGGCGTCGCCGTTGTAGGCAGATTGGGTTGTTGAGGTACGGTCAGTCATCGGTCGCCGGCGCTTGCCGGCACGGGCCCGGCCGTCAGTACGTGTTTTTCCCCAAGTGGGATGCCATCCGGTCGTCAACGGCAGCCACAATCCGCTCCAAATCGTTGAAGTCCATGCACTCAGGATACTCAGGATTCATGTCAACATCCAACAGAACGACGTACTCCTCGTACTGACCCACCGCCTGGCAGAACCGCTGGCTGCTTGTTTGGTCAGCACAGCAGGCAAGGCGAAACTGGTCAGCCACCGGGCTTTCATATGGCAACTCCGGTGGAGTGCCCCAGGGCCCCCAGCCCTCCCTAGCCGAGAACCAAAGAGCACTCTCTGTTCGATACGCGGTGGCCGCCTCCTCGGCTCCATCGAAGAATCGATACACGTATTGGCCGGCCCCGAGGCTGTAGGGGCCACAGCCGTTGATGTGCAAACCGAGCGCAATCTGCTCGGCTGGCAGACGGTCTTCGGGATCGTAAGAATCCCGATGAGCGTGCCACCCTTCTGGGAAGGTTGATTCGTCCAGCAGTAGTTCCTCGACAGGAAAGGCTGGTGGGGGGTAGCCACCCCCACATCGCACCTGAGTGCAAAGGCATGACGTCGACCAGGCAACGAGCAGCATTGAGCCCAGCAGGATAGGCAGCTTACGTGAAGAGTGCGTCCTGACCATTGTCATCTCCTGCGCGTGTTAGCAAACCATTCTGGCCCGTTGAAGTAGCCCACATAGTATGGCCAGCGTGGATTGTGGTATTCGCCTGCATCTGCAGGTTCGTCTACAGGGCTGAGCATCTGCCCATGGCTACCAAGAAAGCTCATAAACTGCCCTCTTGACATACCCTCACCATGCCTGTTGTACATTATGACGCCAAATTCAACGGCCAGGAAGTCGCGAGGCGCATCAAACAACGTATACCAGTATTCTCGATCCAGATATATGGTGGTCTCGTCTTGGTCAGGGTCCCAGGGAGGTGGTACTGGAATCACGCAAATGGCTTCCCCCTTGTGGGCAGGATCAGTTATCTCTGCGAAGCTTGCGCCAAGATGAAGTTCGAAACCGAAGAAGCCTGCTGCTCTGCCTATGTATCCAAAGAAGATGTTGCCTGGGACGTCAGATGTGTACCAACGCCAATAGTCTACACCACCACTCTGACGCAACATAACTGGATCATCCCGGAACTCTTGACGGATCCGGTGCTTGAAATCCCACCTTGCCCCATCCCGAACCAAGCCTGCCCACTTCAGGGCCGCCGACGCCCAAGGAAGTGCACCGGCATAGGGCCCGAGCACACGGCTGAGGCTGAGAAGGCGGTGTATTTGAGCTACCTCGGGGGCTCTGCTCTGGGTCTGTAGTTCCTCGTAGAGCCAGTCCGTTAGGTCTCGATCATCGTACGGGCCTGCGTGCGGGGGACGTGGCGACGGTATCAGGCCGCTCGGATCGACCCTATTGGTGGGGTCGTTGAGCGAATAAACATATAGGTTGAGCGTTCCAGCGCGCTGGAAGTCGCCTGCCCAAGGATCCTTGGTGACAAACCTCCCCACCTCCGGCTGGTAGTACCTGGCCCGCAGGTACAGTAGCTCCACCTCCGCGTCCCAGGCCTCGCCGGTGTACTGGTAGGGGTTGTACACGTTGCCTCCCGCCAGCGGCACGCCGAAGGGATCGTAGGCGTAGCTCGTCTGCACTTGCCCGTTGGTGTCCACCAGTTGGCGCACGCTGCCCAGCCCGTCGTGCATGTAGTACAGCATCTCCGCCTGCTGCTGGGCGATGATGTCCAGCCCGTACAGATACACGGCCCCGGTGTCGCTGATGACCGCGGGCAGCGTGGCCGCCAGGTCCACGACGTATTGGGTGGTGTCTCCAGCGACGGTCTTGCCCGTTCTCACGCCGTCGCCGTTGTAGGCATATTGGGTTGTCAAGGTTGCAGAAACCACCTGCGTCAGCCGATTGGCGTGGTCGTACGCGTAGCTACGCACACCATCGCTGGTGAGGTTGCCGTTGTCGTCCCAAGTGTACGCCACCCCTCCCACGCTGGTCAAGCGGTTGGCGGCGTCGTAGGCATAGCTGACTTGACCGTCGGGGGAGGTCATAGTTTGCCGGTTGCCTACAGCGTCGTAGGTGTACTCGTACTCCGCGCCTGCCGAATAGGAGGCCGAGGTCAGGCGGTAGAGAGGGTCATAGTCGTAGGTGATGGTGATGGTGGACGTTGCGCCCCTCCACTCCTCGTCCCCGGGCAGGATGTCGGTCCAGACCAAGGCCCGGTGGAGGCTGTCCGCCTGGGCCTCGCTCATGGTCTGGTCGTAGATGAAGAGGTTGGCCGTCTCCGCCTCCACGGAGGACCTTCCTCCGGCCTGGGAACCAAGCCAGATATCCAGATCGTCCCCCACGGCATAGATGATCGCCCCCAACAACCTCCCGAAGGTTTCGAAACTTCGGGATGTTTCCACGAACAATGGCCCATCGACACACCGCGCGATGAGCCTTGCTGCCCAGAGTAGGTATCGAACCGCTCTGCGGCTGCCCGGCCGCCGTTGTCCATGATATGGAACAAACGGCTTGGGTGGTTCTTCTAGTGCTGGACGTACTCTAACATAGCTCTTGCCAGTCGTCAAGTGGCGTTGGCTAGGCGGAGCGGTGAACCAAGGAACGAGTGGTCCCCTCGGATATAGGACCCATGAAGGTGCATGCGAGTTATGACAACCGGCTGGATAAGTAGGCGCCCCGCGCGGGATGCTTGCATGTGCTTACGTCAATGACCCACATTGCGCCGATGCCGTCAGCCCCCTCGCGGCGGCCGTAGCGTGAGGTCGTAGCCGGTCCCGGGACCCGCCC
>DATEXS010000343.1:0-6146 GCA_035256725.1 Anaerolineae bacterium | reverse complement strand
TGCAGGTCAGCCAGAGACCCCCTCTTTCCTTCCCGGAGGACGCTTTCTCGCCCGGAGAGCCTACCCAGCCGGAGGGTATACTCCTCTCTTGCAGCTAGAGTTCGAGCAACCGCAAAATTGGCTCCAGGCGACCTATCTTCGTCTTGATTTCAAAGGAGTGGGTAGTGGAGAGAAGGTGCGCCTACGGGTCGCTTTCGCTGGTTACGGTACGGCGTTCTACTCCTTTGAGGACCTATCCTCCCAGTGGGCGACGATCAGCATTCCTCTCTTCGATCCTGATGAGACCGCGGGCACCATGCGCTGGGATCAGGTGTCCATGTTCATTATCGATACTCCTGGCGTGGATATGGGCAACGGCATAGGGCTGGGAGCCATCCGCGTGCTGGGAGACGCCGCCAGCCTGGAGCGTCTTAGTAGCGCCATGGGGGTGAGGACGTTCTTGCTTTCTCCCGCTGACCCGACCCCGGACTCCGTTGCACCGTTTCTCTCCGCGTCCGGCGGCCAGCCGGCGGAAATCCTCGAATCGGAGCAGGTGAGCCCATGGCTCCACCATCTGCGAATCGCTGCCACGGCACCCTACACGCTGGTCTTCTCGAATACGTATGACCCGCTTTGGCGTGTCGTTGTAGATGGACGTCAGATCAGCCCACAACCCAGCTACTACTTCGTGAATGCGTATGCTATCGATAAGGTCGGAGAGTACGATCTCACCCTCGAGTTCGTGGGCCAAAGGTATCAGTGGTTGGCCTTTTCGCTATCAGGCCTAGCGTATGCCGGCACGTGTGTGGCTCTGGTAGGTTGCGCTTTCGGTAAGTGGAGAAGGGAGCAGGCCGCCGCTGGGCTAGAGCGCGGGACCCGATGAACGGACCGGACTGTGACTGTTGACATCTCTCCTCGGATCGTGGCGAGCCTGCGGAAGGACCTCCCTGCTGAGATCGGGCAGTCTTGGACGCTGGCCGCAGCGATGCTCGCCAGCCAACTTCTGAGCTATCTCTTCCAGCTCGTCATGAGCAGGAGTCTGCCGGCCTCGGAATTCGGGCTGTTGAACGGCCTCATGGCTTTCTCATTCCTCCTCGCCATACCCGTGAACACCATCCAGCTCACGGTGGCGCGGCAGACCGCTGAGACGGTGGTCAGTTCAGGCTACGCGCAGGTGCGCAGTTACCTGCGCGCGGATCTGCGCCGCACGACACCGATCATTCTCGGAGGACTCGGAGTCTATCTTGTCGTCAGTCCCCTCTTGGCTTCTTTTTTCCACTCCTCTCTCTTGCCTATCTGGCTGGTGGGCGCTGTCTCTCTGGCTGCGCTCTTCCTCCCTTTCGCCGAGGGCGTACTGCAGGGTTTGCAGCAGTTCCCGTCCTTGGCGGGGACGATCCTCACCAGATACGTGGGCAAGTTGGGGTTGGGCGCATTGCTGGTGATGATCGGGATGGGTGTGGAGGGCGGGCTGACCGCGCTGCTCCTGGCCAACATGGCAGCAGCGCTCTTGGCCTTCACTTTGGTGTCCCTGGGCTTCAGAAGCGCAGGGCAGAAGAGCGGCACTGCGGCTCCTGCGGGGACCAGCTATCCTAGGGATGCCTGGCCGACTTTGGTCACGTACGCCAGCGTGGTCATGCTGATGAATGTTGACGTGATGCTGGCACGTCACTATCTTTCTGCAACTGACTCCGCACACTACGCCATAGCTGCTCTCTTGGGGAAGATCGCCTATTATCTGCCCGGTTTCCTGATCATCATCATCGTACCGAAGGTGGCGAGCGCTCGCGCCTCGGGCCGATCAACGAAGCGGTATCTGGGGGCCGCATTCCTGGCCACCGTGGCTGCAAGCGGAGGAGTCGTTCTTCTCTACGGGCTCTTCCCCCAACTGGTGATCTCCACCCTCTTCGGGGTAAGATACGCATCTCCGGAGACAGCCACTTTGGTCTTGTTCTACTCGGTCGCCATGGTGATCCTGTCTGTCCTCTACCTCGAGGTTCACTACCTCCTGGCCAGCAGATACACCGGGCCGCTCTACGGTCTCCTTGTTGGCCCGGCAGTGGCGCTGGCGGTCATGGTGTCGAGGCATGGAAACGGGCTCGAGCTGGTTCGCGCGCTCACCGTTGGCTTGCTGGTTAGCCTGCTGGTGGTTAACCTGCTTGCTGTCACTCTTAGAGGCTTCGCTGGGAGATCTTGATGTGCGTCAGAGCATAGGCGTCGTGCCACGAACTGGCGGTGGTTCGATCGGGCTGAGCTGCCGCCGCGACAGCGAAGGGCGCAGCGCAATCACGGCATGAGAGAACAGCTACTCGACTGGCTGATCTGCCCCAACTGCGGGGAGGGCACCTGGGATGCGAATTGCTCCGAACCGACGGCTGGCGGGGTGATCAGAAAAGGAGAGGTTTTCTGCCTCACCTGCCGGTCCCGCTACGCTATCAAGGACGGGATCCTCGATCTGTTGCCGCACCCCCCTGAGTCGGTGCTCCGGGAGCGGGCCGGGTGGCAGAGGTTCTTGCAGGGCGCCGCTGAAGAGTTGGCAGAGGAGTGGATTCTGTCCCTGCCCAGAGTGGACGCCAACGTCACCTCCAACGCCCAGAGCATAGCTCACTGGAAGAGGCAGGCAAACAACTTCTTTGGGCTGATGGAACTCCTGGGCCTACGTGGAGATGAGAGGGTGCTGGAGGTGGGAGCCGGACGGTGCTGGGCGAGCGCCCATCTGGCGCGACTGGGGTGCGAGGTGGTGGCCCTGGACGTCGTCAGGGACCGGCATGCAGGAGGGCTGGAGACGGGGAGTGTCTACCTTCGGCATGGCACTCCTTACTTCAATCGTGTCCTGGCCAGCATGGAGAAGCTGCCGTTCCGTCCAGAGACCTTCGACCTGGTCGTCTCGGTGGCCAGCATCCATCATAGCCTGGACCTCGACCAGGTCGTGGCCCAATGTGCCCGCGTGCTGAGGCCTGGGGGGAGGCTGGCGCTGACGAGTGAGCCGTGCATCCGGATCTTCAAGGCGAAGCGGGTAGACAACACCGAGACCGAGGCTGGCATCAACGAGCACACGTACGGCCTTCTCGACTACCGAAGGGCTTTCGCCGCCGCGGGGCTGGCGCCCCGCTATTTTCTCCCCGGAGCGCTGGTGGCCATGCTGGAGGAAGGTGGGGTCCCCACTGGCTCTGACGGAATCAGGTCCTGGCTCTTTGGCTTGGCCAGAAGGGCGTGGCGGTACGCTCCGCTCCGCAAGCTGCTTCAGTCCCAGGCCGCGAACAGGGTAGGCCTGCTCTTCTTCGAGTACGGGCTCACCGCTGTGGCTCACAAACCAGTCGGCAGTGGAGTCAGATGAGAATCGCCATTGACGCCTCGCCGGCGGGCAAGGAGCCGCGCACTGGCACCGAGCTTTACACCTTGCATCTCATTCTGGCGCTGGCCCGGCTCGACACTGCCCACGAGTATACCCTCCTGCTGAACGAGGGTATCCCAGAGGAGTTCGCACACCTTCCTCCCAACTTCGTTGTCCGACAGATACCCCAGTGCAGGCTATGGGCGCAGACCAGGCTGCCCAGGGACCTGCGCAGGCTGGAGCCCGACGTGTTCTTCGCGCCTGCCAACGTCATCCCCTTCGTGCATCCGCCGGTGTGCGTGACCACCATCCACGACGTGGGCTTTCACTACTTCCCCGCGTGCTATCCGATCCTCGTGCGCTGGTACCTGGAGCTGACCACCCGCTTCGCTGTTCGTACCGCGACGAGGATCATCGCCGTCTCCCAGGCCACCAAGGAGGACCTGGTCCGCGCGTACGGCGCAGAGCCGTCGCACATCGAAGTCATCCATTCTGGTTTGCCCGTCACAGAGACAGTTCTGCCAACACCAGACCGGGTCGCCTCCACTTTGGAGCACTATGGCATCACTCCCCCCTATCTCCTCTTCCTGGGGCGGCTGGAGACGAAGAAGAATGTGGCTCGCCTCGTGCAAGCCTTCCTCAAGTTGAAGGAGCGCGGCCTTCCGCATCAACTGGTGCTGGGGGGCACGCCTGGTGTGGGGTTTGAAGAAGTGGCGCGGCTGATAAACACTTCACCTCATGGGATCGATATCGTCCTCACCGGATATGTGGGCGAGGAGAAGGTCGATCTCTATGCGGGGGCAAAGGTCTTCATCTTTCCCTCCCTGTACGAGGGCTTTGGCTTCCCTGTCCTGGAGGCCGCCATGTACGGTGTCCCCGTCGTGACCTCGCGCACTTCATCCCTGGTGGAGGTGGCAGGGCAGGCGGCGTTGCTCGTCGATCCCCTTGACGTGGAAGAGATAGCCAGGGCCATTCTGCGGCTCATCGAGGATCAGCAATTGCGATCCGAACTCGTGCGGCTGGGCCGCGACAGGCTGACCCAGTTCGATTGGGACCTGGGGGCCCGCAGGGTGATCGCGGTCCTGGAGGCAGCGGCCGGCCAGGCGCCGGCATGAGCCCAAACCCTTAGGAGGTCCCTGACCTTCTCATCACCCCAGCAAAAAGCGGGACGGTGAGCATACATACTATCCCCACCAGGAGATACCCCTCTCCATACCCCCACAGGGCAGCCACGGCACCGATGACCAGGCCGCTGACGGCGATGCCCAGATCAAAGCAGAAGTAGAGAAGGCTCAAGGCCGTGCCCCTCGCCTCGGTAGGTGCATCATCCACGACCATGGTCTCCAGTCCCACTCGCGCGCCTCCAAAGCCTATCCCCTGAAGCACCGCCATCAGCATCAGCGCACCAAAGGCGTAGGTCCAGTTGAGTCCCAGCAATGAAAAAGCCAGGATGGCGAGCATCGGCAGGATGACGGGAAGTCGTCCGACTCTGTCTGAGAGACGTCCCCCCAGGGATCTGGACGCCACAGTAAGTATGCTGGACATGGTGAAGAAGAATCCCACGTTGCCCCAACCGCGGTCCCGAGCGAAGAGGAGAAGGAAGGAGACAGTGGTGCCGTAGCCCAGGCCCAGGGTCAGCGTGACCAGCGACGGGGCCAAGACGCCCCGGATTCTGGCTACGTCTAGGAGGCCAGTTGTGCCAGAATCCTCAGTGGAAGATGTGACCGTCTGGTGGGGTGGCTCGCGAATCAGGAGTACGGCAACCAGGCTGGCCAGGCCCGTCACACCAGCCAGGGCGAAGACGAGACCGAAGCTCGTGTGCTCTAGTAGACTGGTTCCCAGGGGCGAGGCGATGATCATGGACAAGGAGGGCGCTATTCCAGCCAGCCCCAGAGCGGCTCCCCAGCGCGAGGGCGGAGTAACGTCAGCGATCAGCGTGTAGTACGCGCTGGTGAAGGCGGCGATGCCGATGCCGTGAAACATCCGGGCGACTTGAAACGCGGGAAGGGAGCCCGTCGCGATATAGGACAGAGGGCCGACGGTGAAGATGGCGGTACCGATCAGCAGGGCTATCTTCCGCCCCCGCGTGTCAACCAGACGCCCCATGTACGGGCGGATGATGAGAGCTACGATAGCGAAGGTAGTGCCGGCCAGTCCGACGTCAGCCGGACCGCCGCCTATCTCCTCGATGTAGAGCGGCAGAGGTGTTATCAGCAAGTGAATGCTGAAGAAAAAGAGGAAGCAGGACAGGAAGGCCAGGTAGAAGGTGGGGCCGTAGCCCCACGAGAGGAAAGCGCGCTTCATAGAGGCTGGATTCTCCCCTCTACCGTCACGGATACAGGGGAGTGGTCAGCCAGGTGTTCCTCCATGGCCTCGCGCAAGATAGTTGGCACGTCGTAGGCTACTGTTCGTTGATCGAGGTCGGTGTATGCAGTGAGTTCTCCGAACTCCCAGTCGGTGGATGCTACGGTGTAGCGTCGCTCCGGGTCTAGAGGCCGCGAGCCGACCAGGATTTGCCTTACCTGCTGTTGGGGGTCACCGAAGGGATCGTAAGCGACTTTGAGGCCGGACACTTGCAGAATGCCCTGAGCATTGCCTCGTAGGGGAGCAGGACGTTCCTGCGATACTTCGGGCTGGAGCGAGTAGTTCAGGGTGTTCAAGATCTCCTGCCCCGTAAGCTCCGCTCGGGCGGGATTGGCTGTGGACGAAGACGCCCGGCATAAGTCGCCGAAGGTGATGGGCCCGTCCCTTATCGCTTCGTCGAGCATCCCGGTGACGACCAAGGCGATCTCGGTCCCCATCCTGTTCCTCAAGACGTCGGCCAGGAAGTTGCCCA
>DATEXS010000342.1:0-2759 GCA_035256725.1 Anaerolineae bacterium | reverse complement strand
ATGGCCCAACGGCTCACCGACCGCGAATACCAGGTGCTCAGACTAATGTTCTGCGGTCTGGCCAACAAGGAGATAGCGGGGGAGATTGGCATCGCCGTCAAGACCGTCGAGTACCACATCACCAACATTCTGGGGAAGCTGGGCGCGGCCAATAGGACTCAGGCCGTGGTTGCAGCGCTGGAGCAAGGTTTGTTGGATTCGCGGGACCTGCAAGGGCGTCACCTGTCCGAAGACGGCAAAGACTAGGGAAAGCCCCGCGTAGAAACTGGGGTTTTCCCTAGGGACGTCAGAGAGATCTTCTGGTATTCTACTAATGGTGGTGAGTCTGGCAGCGTCGGCTGGGGTGCTCAGTCTGCCGGCGGCAGAGGAGTGAAGGCGCACGTCTGCTCTCGCCTGGGGGTTGTATCCGGAGCATGGTTGAAGAGGTGTCGGGGTGCGCGGGCGCAGAGTCTTGCTGGCAGGTGTGGCCTTAGCGCTGGTAGTGGGTTTGGGCGGAAGCGCGGCTACGGTCGTGTTGGTCCGCGGTTGTGCGCCGGTGCCATCTACACCGGCCACTTCATCGCCCACTATGGCTTCGCCCACGGCTGCACCCCTTCCGTCCCCATCTCAAGGTGCTGCAGTGCCCACCTCGACACACCCTAAACTGCCGGGATCCATCACGCTGGTGGAGGCATGGGAGTCACTTTACGCCTACGCTCAGCGGTGGCAGTCGGGGGCTCAGATCGGTTTCCTGTGCAGTGTGGACGACGCGGAAGATTCTCCCTCATGCGGCGTGGATGGACGACGGCGCGCCTGGGACGCGGTTTTGGTGGCCCCGACCCCGTCGAGCGCTAGACTGTATGTGCTGCTGGTGGACGGTGCCATCATCGAAGAAACTACACTGCCCCCGGATCGCGATCGGCCTGCGCTGACAGAAGGGTTGGCGTTGGACAGCCCCGAGGCCTTGATCATCGCTCTGGCGGCAAGGCCCGATTTCGCTCCTGCGCTGCCTGGTGGAAAAGGGGTTCACTTCTGTCTGGAACTCTCGGACACCGGGGTGCCCGCCATCACCGTACGTGGGGGCGTCGGCACCCAGCCAGCGATAGTTAGCGTGGACGCTACAACCGGTGCGGTGCTAGCTGCTCAGCACCAGACGCTCGGGTTGGGTGGTATCCTTCACTCGTCAGACGGGGGGCAGACATGGAGCGGGACGGAGTTCCCCGGAGTTCCTGCGGTGACAGCCGACCCGTTGGTGGAGGACAAAGCCTACGCGGCGACAACGGAAGATAGCCGGATTGCCGTCCACCACACGGAGGACGGTGGCGAGACATGGACGCCGGTTGGTACCCTACCGCCTACTGCCGGGGATTGGCCCTTCGCCCTCGAGGCTGTTGGCCCGACATCGCAACAGACACAACTCGTGGTGGGAACATGGACTGGTCTGTGGAGCTCGGCTGATGGCTCCGAGTGGTCGCTCGTGCCCGGATTGCCTGAAGGTCCCAAACAGTGGCTGGCGGCTGTGCAGTCTGAAAAGGGCTACCGTCTCTTCGTGAGCATAACGGCGGGCGAGCAAGCTGGACTGTACGCCAGTGTGGATCTGGTGAACTGGGAGAAGGTGGCGGATGTCGCCTACCGACTGTCTGAGTCCTTCGACCATAGCACGGTTCTTGCTACGAACGAGCACCAGGCGGGCGAGGCTCTGATTCTAAGCATCGACAGCCAAACAAGTGTCAAGATGACCGTGCCGGTACTGTGGGCGGCTGGTGATTTCACGGGGTCGGCCCCCGCACTCTTGTACTCGCCAGCGCTGGGCGTGGGTCAGGGGTTGTCCGAAGCAGAGGGGTGGACTCTCTTTGCCGCTGTAGGTAGCATGGCGGCGGCGCCAGACTTTCCAACCAGCCAGGTGGCCGTTGCAGGCGGGTTCCGAGCTGGCATCTATCGCACCACGGACGCGGGGCGAACCTGGCACCAGGTCGTTGCTGATCCCTCGGCGATCGTGCCGGGCAACGGCGAAATCGCCGGGGTGGAGTTCCTATCGCCAACCACGGTGATTGCGGTCAACGGAGGCGGCTTGACGTGGAAAGATTTCTAGTCCACAGGTGGCGCGGATGGCCATTCCCGGGCTCTGTTGTCGCCGTGATCGTGATGAGAATCCTCTCTGTATCTAGGTAGGGACAACAGAGGAGGAACAAGTGGTGGCAAAACACAAAGTGGCTCTCTTGCTGTTGGCGACCCTCACCTCGGCGACTGGGCTAGTAGTGCTAGGACCAGCGCGGAGCGAGGGTCCGAACGGCGAGGTTGTTGCCGGCGGCGTCCCGGGCCCAGACGAGGTGCGGGAAATCCAGGCCACCATAGTGGAAGGGTACAAGGCCGGCTATGTGGCAATGGTAACCCACGATGTGAGCGGATTCCCATCTGTGTTTGTGGACGACCCCGACGTACCTTTGAGCCGCGGCCAGCGTGACCAACTGCGGGACTGGCTGGGCAGAGCTGCCGAAGGCGTCGGATATCTTACGTACGGCGTTGCGGCCTACCGCAATAGCGAAAGGCTCGATAGGCTCAGTGAGGAGGCGTGGGCCAAGGCGGAGGCCGCTGGCCGGGACTATATGATACCTGAGGACTATCTCACACCCGACGAGTTGCGCGACATAGAGGCGTCAGGCGGCCCAATGCCTGCCCCACCTCCTGCGGTGAGCCAGCCAACAATGTCGCCTGAGGAGTATGAGCAGTGGAAATGGGAGAATACCCGTTTCGAGTCGGTGGTGATCAACGGGGACAGG
>DATEXS010000341.1:0-2636 GCA_035256725.1 Anaerolineae bacterium | reverse complement strand
AGGTGACGACCATAGTGGACAATGAGACTGCTGTGCAGAACGTTGCGCGTATGGCGGAGAAGGAAGGGTACGCTGTGGCAGTCGAGAAGAAGGAAGACGGCATCTACCTGTCTTTGAGCAGGGCCGGTCGGGCGCAGGTAGACGTCGTCGCTGCGGAGTCAATGCCAGAGCGCGCCTTGGGTCCTATTGTTTTGCTCATTCCTAGCGACGGGATGGGACAAGGAGATGAGGAACTGGGGGGCATCCTCATACGCTCGTTTCTTCACACGCTCAACGAGGTGGAGCCATTGCCCGATACAATCATCTTCCTCAATGCCGGCGTGAAGCTCGCGGTGGCGGGCTCTCCGATCTTGGAGGACTTGGAAACCCTGGCCCAGAGAGGGGTCGAGGTATTGGCCTGCGGCACCTGCCTCGGTCATTTCGGTTTGAAGGACAAGGTTGCTGTCGGAGAGGTCTCCAACATGTACTCCATTGCGGAGGCCTTGCTGGGAGCGGGCAAGGTGATTGCCGTCTAGGAGGCCTGGTGTGATGGACCCGGATTACAGCGTTGTCCTATTCTACTCGACGAGTGGGGCCATACGAGCTGAGAAGCTGGCCAAGGAAGCTGGCTTCACGGTCAAGCTGATCCCGGTGCCCCGGCACCTGAGCTCCGATTGTGGTGTGTGCCTGAGATGCGAGTCGAAGGATGTCCGGGCACTGCGCTCTCTTCTGGAGACCGCCAAGGTTGAGTTCGAGGATATCGCCAGGGTGTAGGGGAAGGAGAAAAAGGTCTCGCTGGTCCCTGTTGTTATGGAGTCGTTGGCACCCTCGTTGCGATAGTCTACACCGCGACCTCACGCGAAAACGTTAGGCGTGCCCTTGAGAAGGTGGGATGCAGGGTGTAGACGAAAGGGGCGGACGACGAGTCCCGACTGATCGTCACGAAGTAGGCGTGCGGAGGTGCCCTCCTGGTGCGTCTGTCCGGTCCTGCGCGTCGTCAAGGGGATGGATGAAGCAGGACGGGTCTTCGGCCAAATAGTCGCCGGTGAGGGCCCAGGCGCGTCCTCGGCAGCCTCCGCAGAGCCGCCGGTACTCGCACTCGCCGCATTGGCCCTTGAGCAGTTCTTCGCGGTGTCGCAGTTCCTGGAACACGGGCGAGGTCTCCCAAATGGTGGCGAAGGGCGTCTCACGCACGTTGCCGCAACTCACCTCGATGAAAGGGCAGGGCCAGACATCGCCGTTGGGCTTGACATAAACAAAGCCGCGGCCGGCAGAGCAGCCGTGAAAGACGGCCTCTCCAAGTCGGAGCAGGGGGCCGCCGCGGATGCCTGAGCGTTGCAGGAGGAAGGGCCAGTACTGCGGGGCGGCTACAGGTTCCATGATGGCGTGGGTGACACGCTGGGCCTCGGCCATGAAGCGAATCAGCCGCTCGTTGGCGCCGAGATTGAGAGCGGCCTCCTCGATGCCGCGGCCTCGCCCAACAGGTACGAGCTGATACATCAACAGGATGCCGGTGCCCAGGTCGTCCACCAACGTCATCAGCGGCTCGAGCTGATCGAGGTTGTACTCCATGGCGGTGATGTTGATGTGGAGCAGGATACCGGCTCCCCGCAGTGCCCGGATCCCTTTGAGGGTAGCTTCGAAGGTCCCGGGCTGACCTCGCACATAGTCGTGGGTCTCAGCGTCGAAGCCATCCAGGCTGACCGCCGCGATGACTAGGCCATACCGCCGTAGGCGCGCAGCCACCTCGTCGTCGATGAGGGTGGCGTTGGTGGCCATGGTGTTGGTGAAACCCAAGGCCTGGGAATAGGCGAGGAGTTCGAAGAGGTCGGGGCGGACCAGTGGTTCGCCCCCGGTGAAGGCCATCATGCGGAACTCGCTGACCTGGGCCAGTTGATCGAGGAGACGTTTGGCCTCCTCGGTGGTCAGTTCATCGGGGGCCCGCTTGCCGCCGGAGGCGTGACAGTGGATACAGCGCAGGTTGCAGGCCGTGGTCATCTCCCACACGGGGTGTGCTGGGAATCCAATACAACCCATGCCCAGAGACCCCGCCGCACCGGGGAGGCATTTGACCGCGTAGGTGCGAATCCAACTGGGAAGCTCTCGCCAGCGAGCCAGGGCTCCCACGTAGAGCGCGCTGGCGACCTGTCGCAGAATCAGGGTTGGCGGCCACCAGTAGGGCGCCACCTTGCGCTCCGGTTGGTCGCCCCAGGCAGTCATCCAGTGTTCCACGCTCTCAACTCACATATGCCAGGACGTATGCAGCTGTAGTGCCCAGGTTGACCAGGATGTTGGCTCCACATAGCTTCTCCAGAGTTGCGCGGTCTCGCCACCGTTCTCGCAGCACCAGAACGACAAGAATCAGTGAGAGGGAGAAGACAGGGAAGTAGAACCACAAGGCTCGCATCGGCGCGCCACGGTACACGGAGAAGAAGGTCGCCACCCAGCTGCTTGCGGCCAGGAGGCCATAGATGAGAGAGGCCTTACGCCTGCCTAGGCGCACGACGAGATTGGTTTTTCCAGCTTGCGAGTCTGCCTGGTAGTCGGGGAACTCGTTGAGCAGGATCACGTTGAGGATGGTGAGGCCCACAGGCAGGGCCAGCCAGTGTACGGCTGGCGCTATCTCACCGACTTGCAGGTAGTAACCCACGGCTATG
>DATEXS010000340.1:0-10480 GCA_035256725.1 Anaerolineae bacterium | reverse complement strand
CACGGCCACACGGCTTACCCAGACGGATTCGCCGCCGTCTTGCTGGGCCAAGCCATCGGTCGGCCCACCATCGTCAGCCTGCATGGCGGGGATGTAAACCTCTTCTTCCGGCGCTTCTCTGGGCGGAGGCAGGGGATGTGGGCCATTTCGCACGCGGACCGCGTGATCGCCGCCAGCACCAGCCTGCGGCGTACGGTGGTGGACGAACACGGAGCTGACACCGATAAGATCACCGTCATTCCCAGCGGGGTAGATGTCCGCAGGTTCAAGCCCATACCTCGCGAGGAAGCAGAGAACAGGCTGGGGCTGGACAAAGGCATCCCCAGGGTCCTGTACGTAGGAGCCATCACCCTGTCCAAGGGCATCGACTACCTGTTGAAGTCCTTCGCCCGGCTCGGACCGACCGCGCGCGATTCCGTCCAACTCGTGCTCATCGGAGATGGTGACTACGCAGACCGTGCCCGGTTGCTGGCCGAGCAACTAGGCATCGGACACCGGGTCACTTTTGCCGGGAAAAGGCCCAACGATCAGATACCTTGGTGGATGAACGCCTGTGACGTCCTGGTCTTGCCCAGCCTCAGTGAAGGCTTCGGGGTGGTCCTCATCGAGGCCATGGCCTGCGGAAAGCCAGTGGTGGCCACCACCTGCGGCGGCCCCGAGGACATCGTCACCCCTAAAACGGGGATCCTGGTGCCTCCCGCAGACGAGATGTGCCTGGCGGAGGCACTCGTGGAGGTGCTGGCCAACGGGCATCGCTTCTCTGCTCGAGCCATCCGTCGGCACGCGGTAGAAAACTATGCTTACGAGAGCGTGGGAGCTCGCATACTCGACCTGTACCAGCAGGTGCTTGGCCCATAGAGCGATTCTAGTCCACCGCGGGCCGCCAGAAATCCTCCCGCCCCAACCTGAAGTCGCCCCCCGCGATACCGCTGACTTCTTGACAAGCCACAGTCGGTAATCTACAATCCCTGCACGAGTTTTCTGTTCACTCCCGTCTCTTGGGCCTCACCGCAGGCACCTACGATGAAGGGACAACTCCTCGTTCTCAGCCTCAAGGGGGCCGCCTTCGACGTTATCGAGCCCCTCCACCGACGGAGCGTGGGGGGACACGGCCACTGGTGGAGGACGCCCCTCATGGCCCGCACCGCGACCTATCTAGGTGCATACCGATAATGAAGGCAGCGACTTTCGCCAAGGAAACCGGAGTCACCCTGGCCGCCAGGATCGCTGGTCTGGGCCTGGCCCTGCTCACCTCTGTGGCCATTGCGCGGACCCTGGGTCCCGAGGGAATGGGAGTCTACACGCTGGCCGTCCTCTTCCCCCTGCTGGTGGTCACCTTCACCAACCTGGGCATCGGTCCAGCCACCGTCTACTACGTGGCCCAGGGAAAGTACTCGGCGCGAGACGTGTTCGGTAGCAACGTCGTGCTCAGCGCCATCATCGGGCTCATGGCGACCGTTGTGGGTCTCCTTTTCCTCCTCCTTCTCCATGGCCTGCTGTTCCCCACCGTGCCCCTGGCCTATCTGGGCCTGGCCCTGCTCCTGGTCCCCGTCACCATGTTTGGCCAACTGCACATCAACCAGATCCTGCTCGGCGCCAGGCGCATAGCCGACTTCAACGCGGCAACCTTGCTTTACAAGCTGCTTCTCTTGCTACTGGTGGTGGCGGCGACCGTGGTTGTGCGGCTAGGGATCCCCGGGGCCATCTGGGCCAACATCATCAGCTCGCTGCTGCTCTGTTTCGTCCTTTTCCCCTGGGTCAAGCGAATCGCGGGAGGAGTCCGCCTCCGACCCAATCTCGATTATGTTCGGGACGCCCTGACTTACGGCATCAAAGCCCATCTGGGGAACATCGTCGGCTTCCTCAACTACCGGGTGGAGGTGTTCATCCTCGGCGCCCTGGCGCCGGCGAGCGCGGTCGGTTTTTACGCCGTGGCTGTGGGGTTGGCCGAGCGACTGTGGTTCCTTTCGGAATCGGCTAGTGTGGTCCTTTTCCCCACCGTCTCCGCAGAGAAGGACGAGTACAGGAAAAAGACCTTCACCCCCTTGGTCAGCCGGAGTGTTCTGCTTTTCACCACTGCGGGGGCGGTGGTCCTCTTCCTGATCAGCCAGTGGGTGGTGGTCCTGCTCTTCTCGTCTGAATACCTTCCTGCCATCCAGTTGTTCCGTATTCTCCTGCCGGGGATCGTCTTTCTCAGCGCCGATCGGATCCTGGCCAACGATATCGCGGGACGCGGTCTGCCCTTGCTGAACACCTACGTGGGGGCCGTGGGCATAGTGGTTCAGGTTACCCTCAACCTATTGTGGATCCCTCGACTGGGCGCTGTGGGAGCAGCCTGGGCCACCTCCATCTCCTATGCTCTCACCACGGCGCTGCGGCTGTGGCTGTACAAACGACTCTCGGGCAACTCTCTTGCCACTGTAATCGTGCCCCAGAGCACAGACTGGCACCTTTATCGCCAACTGGCCCGACTGGCCTGGGGCAGGATTCGCAGCTAGAGGGGCCACTATCAAGAGGAGTGAGCGGGGGTGACAAGAATGGCCATTCATCCAACGGCTGAGGTCTCAGAGCAGGCTCAGATCGGCCAGGACACCCGGATCTGGCACTACGCGCAGATCCGGGAACAGGCCACGGTCGGCTCCAACTGCATCATTGGCAAGGACGTCTACGTGGACCGCGAGGTGATCATCGGGGACAACGTAAAGATCCAGAACGGGGCCTCCATCTACCACGGAGTGACGCTGGAGGATGGCGTCTTCGTCGGCCCCGGGGCCTGTCTGACCAACGACAAGTACCCTAGAGCCATCACACCGCTTGGAGTGCTCAAGGGAGACGAGGACTGGCAGGTCGAATCGACCACCGTGAAGAGGGGCGCCTCTGTGGGGGCCGGCGCCGTGATCCTGCCCGGCGTGGTCATCGGCAGGTTCTCCATGGTTGGGGCCGGTGCTGTGGTCACCAAGGATGTTCCCGACCATGGCTTGGTCCAGGGCAACCCGGCCAGACTGGTGGGGTACGTGTGTGCGTGCGGGAAGGCGCTGAGCACCGAGGAGGGAGAGGAGACGCCGGGGCGAGTGACCTGCTCATCCTGCAAGGTAAGCTTCATCATGGGCGCGACCACTGGCAACGAGAGTGATGATACCGATATCTAAGCCGCAAATTGGCGAGGAAGAGAAAAGGGCGGTCCTCGAGGTCCTCGACTCGGGCCAACTGGCCCAGGGTCCCAAGGTGCGGGAGTTCGAGGAGGCCTTCGCCGCCTTTTGCGGCGTCCGGCACGCCATCGCCACCTCCTCTGGCACCACCGCCCTGGTCACCGCCTTGCTGGCCCACGCCATCGGCCCCGGCGACGAGGTGATCACCAGCCCGTTTACCTTCGTCGCTTCCGCCAACTCCATCCTCTCCGTGGGGGCCAGGCCAGTCTTCGTGGACATCGACGGGCGGTCCTACAACATCGACCCCGATCTGATCGAGGATAGGATCACTCCGCGGACCAGGGCGCTGCTGCCCGTGCATCTGTACGGCAATCCCTGCAACATGGACGCTATCGTGGAGATCGCCGAGAGGCATGGGCTGGCGGTCATCGAAGACGCCTGCCAGGCCCACGGCGCCGCGATTCGAGGCCAGAGGGTGGGAAGCTACGGCACGGGCTGCTTCTCCTTCTATCCCAGCAAGAACATGACCACCGCCGAGGGCGGCATGATCACCACCAACGACGAAACTATCGCCGAGCGGGCCCGGCTGATCCGCAATCACGGCCAAAGCCAGCTCTACCTTCACCAAACGATGGGCTACAATTTCAGGATGACGGAGTTGCAGGCGGCCCTGGGGCTCGTGCAACTGCGTAAGCTGCCGTCGTGGACCCAGAAACGAATCGAGAACGCAGCGTACCTCTCCCACCGGCTCTCGAACGTGGTCACCCCGCAGGTGAGCGAGGGGTACCTGCACGTCTACCACCAGTACACGGTGAGGATCGCCCACGATCGCGACGGCGCACTGGAGCGGCTGAACCAGGCGGGCATCGGGGCCAGGGTCTACTATCCCCTGCCCGTCCATCAACAGCCGCTCTATCGCCAATTGGGTTTTCAGGACTCGCTGCCCGTGGCAGAGACAGCGAGCCAGGAAGTGCTATCTCTCCCCGTGCACCCAGCCCTCAGCGAAGAGGAACTGGATAAGATAGTCTCGGAGGTGTCCAAGCTGTGATCAAGGCCGCTGTGATCGGCGTGGGCTCCATGGGGGCTAACCACGCGCGCATCTACAACGAGTTGGACGGGGTGACCCTGGTAGGGGTCTGCGACGCGGACCCTCAGCTGGCGCAGAAGGTATCCTCGCGGTATAGAACCGGCCAGTACAGCGACCATCGGGAGTTGCTGGATCAGGAGCGGCTTGATCTGGTCTCTATCGCCGTGCCCACCGGTTTCCATCACCAGGTGGCCCTGGACGTGATAAACAGGGGGGTACATCTATTGGTGGAAAAGCCCATCGCCGACACCGCGGCCCACGCCGAGGAGATGATCCAGCGAGCTGAGGCCGGCGGCGTGCAGTTGATGGTGGGGCACGTAGAGAGGTTCAATCCGGCGGTGGTGGAGTTGAAGCGCAGGCTTCAGGATGGCCAACTCGGCAAGATGTTCCAGATCCACGTGCGCCGGCTAGGCCCCTTCCCCCATCGGATCAGGGACGTGGGAGTGGTCATCGACCTGGCCACTCACGACCTGGACGTGATGTACTACCTCACCGAGGCCAACGTGCTGAGGGTCTACGCCGAGACGGAGCAGGAGATTCACACCCAACACGAGGATTCCCTCTCAGGGCTGCTGAGGTTCGACAACGGCGTGGTGGGCGTGCTAGACGTCAACTGGCTGACCCCCACCAAGGTGAGAGAACTGTACGTCACCGGCGAAAAGGGTATGTTCGTGGTCAACTACTTGACCCAGGACCTGTACCTCTACGAGAATGAGTACGTGGGCAGCGACTGGGACAGGCTGGGCATGCTCAAGGGCGTCGGCGAGGGCAACATGATCAAGCTCAGAATCGCCAAGAGGGAGCCCTTGCTGGTAGAGCTGGAGTCCTTCGTGGCTTGTGTGCAACAGGGAACCCCACCGCCCGTGTCGGGCAGAGACGGCATCAAGGCCCTGTTCCTGGCCCAGGCTATGGTCGCCTCGGGCCAGGAACACAGGATTCTCGAGTTCTGAGCGATGACGAACCTGGAACAGGCCATTCGTGAAGCTAGCGCCACCATCGCTGTGATCGGACTGGGGCACGTGGGCCTGCCTGTGGCCTGCACAGTGGCCCAGGCCGGTTTCCGGGTATGGGGCGTGGAACGCGACCCAGCCAAGAGGGAGCAGATTGCCCGGGGCTTCTGCCCCATCAGCGGCGACGAGCCAGGTTTGGCTCCCTTGCTCAGACAGATGATCGAGACGGGCGCGCTCCGAGTAGCCGGCGATCCCTCGGAGTGCGGCCAGGTTGACGTTTTCCTCATCGCCGTGGAGACCCCCGTGGACCCGGTCTCCCGGGCCCCCGCCTACGAAGCGCTGCGGGGGGCCTTGACCGCCCTGGGCCCCCACCTGAGCCCAGGTGCCCTGGTCGTCGTGGAGTCCACCATCGCCCCGGGGACCATGGAAGCCCTGGTCAGGCCGACTCTGGAGGCTACCTCCGGTCTGAGGGCGGACGGGGAGTTCCACCTCGCTTATTGCCCGGAGCGGGTCATGCCAGGTAAGCTGCTAGCCAACCTGAGGACCTGCAACCGGGTCATCGGCGGTTTGACGCCCCAGGCTGCTCAACTGGCCAGGGAACTGTACCAGCACTTCGTCCAGGGGGATCTGGACCTCACCGACGCGCTGACGGCAGAGCTGGTGAAGACCACCGAAAACTCCTATCGGGATGTGCAGATCGCCTTCGCCAACGAGATCGCCCTGCTCTGCGAGAATGTGGGCGCCGACGTGTACGAGGTGAGAGAGTTGGTCAACAAATCGCCTCTGCGGGCCATGCACCTTCCGGGAGCCGGCGTCGGCGGCCACTGCACCCCCAAGGACCCCTGGCTCCTGTTGCACGGGACCAGGGGCGAGGTGGAGGCCCAGTTGATCCCCACCGCCCGCTGGATCAATGACCGCATGCCCCTCCACGTGGCAGACCTGGCAGCGCAGGCGCTCGCCCAGGCAGGGAAGGCCGTCCCTGGCGCCAGGGTCACCGTCCTGGGCTACGCCTATCTGGAGAACGCCGCGGACGCCAGGAACTCGCCCACCATACCCCTGGTCAATCGGCTAGAGGCCCTGGGGGCCACCGTCACCGTGCACGACCCATACTTCGAGTTGTACAACACCCCTCTCCAGGAGACTCTTCTGGGCTCCGACTGCGTGATCCTGATGGTGGCCCACCAGGAGTATCGAGCCCTCAACCTGGCAGATCTCAAGGCCCTGCTGGCCACGCCCATCCTCATCGATGGACGCAACCTCTTCGATAAGGGACTGGCGCGCCAACTCGGATTCCACTACGCGGGCGTCGGCAACCTCTGAGGGGGGAAGATGAAGGTCGCCTCCGTCGTCGGTGCCCGGCCCCAGTTCATCAAGGCCGCACCCCTCGACAGGGAACTCCGCCGGCTTTGCACCCACGTGCTCATCCACACCGGCCAGCACTACGACTTCTCCATGTCTGCCGTCTTCTTCGAGGAGCTCCACATTCCCGAACCGGACTACAACCTGGGGGTGGGCTCAGCCAGCCACGGCAGGCAGACCGGGGAGATGTTGATCAGGATCGAGGAGACCCTCGAACAGGAGAGGCCAGACTGTCTCCTGGTCTACGGAGACACCAACTCCACCCTGGCCGGGGCCTTGGCCGCGGCCAAGCTCCACCTGCCCGTAGCCCATGTGGAAGCGGGGCTGCGCAGTTTCAATCGCAGCATGCCCGAGGAGATCAACCGGGTGCTCACCGACCACGTGGCCGACATCCTCTTCTGCCCCACGGAGACGGCCAGGTCCAACCTCTCCCGAGAGGGCATCGCCCAAGGCGTGTTCAACTTCGGGGACGTCATGTACGACGCTGTGTTGCAGAGCCGCGAAGTTCTGGATAGACCGTCCAGCCTGCTCAGCTCCCTGGGCCTCCTGCCAGGGAGCTACCTGCTGGTCACCGTGCACCGTCCCAGCAACACAGACCAGGAGGAGAACCTGTCGAGCATCCTGGACGCTCTAAGGGAGACCGGTGAAGAGGTCATCTTCCCCGCCCATCCCCGTACCAGGCAGGCTCTGGCCCGACTGGGCTCCGAGGTGCCCTCCAACGTACGGTTGCTGGAGCCGGTGAGCTACGTGAACATGCTTCTCCTGGAGAGGAATGCCCGGCTGATCCTCACCGACTCCGGAGGCATGCAGAAGGAGGCCTACTTCTTCGGGGTGCCCTGCATCACCCTCCGCGAAGAGACGGAGTGGGTGGAGACGGTGGAAGCCGGGTGGAACCTGCTGGTCGGGGCCAGCAAGCCCCGTATCCTCCAGGCGGCCCGCGACTTCCACCCTCAGGGAGACAGACCTGAGATCTTTGGAGACGGCCGGGCCAGCGAGAGGATAGCCCACCATCTCCAACTGGTGTTCGGCTCATGAAGGCCTGCCTCCTCAGCTCCATACACCCCTGCTTCGACGTGCGTATCTTCCAGAAAGAGGCCCGCAGCCTCTCCCAGGCAGGCTATGACGTCACCCTGGTCGCCGTGGCCGATTTTGAAGAGCGCATGGTGGAAGGGGTGCGCGTGATCGGCCTGCCCAAACCACGCCGGCGCATCCTCCGCACCCTCAACTGGTGGCGCATCGTCCGGTTCGCCCTGCGCGAGAAGGCCGACCTCTATCACTTTCACGACCCCGACCTGCTCCTGCCCGCCCTGCTGATCAGGATCCTCACCCGTCGGCCCGTCGTCTACGACGTCCACGAAAACTACCCTGAGGACATCCTGACCAAGGAGTGGATCCCCGCTCCGTTGCGCCGGCTTCTCTCGTTGGGCTTCCGGCTCTTCGAGGATACCGTGGTGCGGCTTATGGACGGCGTGGTGGTGGTCAACCAGCATCTGGCGCAGAGGTTCCAGGGTAAGAGCCAGGTGGTCATCGTGCGCAACTACTCCCGGCTGGAGCCTTTCCTCGATAGTGAGACTCCCAGACAGAGCGCGACACCATACTTCGTCTATGCCGGGCGGATCTCTGACGACCGGGGGATCTACGAATGTCTCCAGGCCCTGGTGAGCATCCCCGATGCCCCGGCAACACTCCTCTGCGCCGGCACCATCGGACACGTGGCCAATGGAGAGCTCCGAAGGCTCCTCGACGGTTCGCCCCATCCGCGCTTTGAATACCTGGGCTTGCTTCCCTACGGGGAGATCCCGCCCCTCTTCAAAGGCGCCCTGGCCGGGCTGCTCTGTTTCCTGCCTACGCCCAACAACCTGCTGGGCACGCCCAACAAGCTCTTCGAGTACATGAGCGCGGGCATCCCCGTAATCGCCAGCGACTTCCCCTTCCTGCGGGAGGTCGTCGCCGAAGCGGGATGCGGGCTTCTGGTTGAACCCGACGACGTGCAGCAGATCGCCTCGGCTATGGCTTCTCTCCTCCGTGATCGTGAACAGGCCGCACAGATGGGCCAGAACGGCCTGCGCGCCGCCCGGGAGAGGTACAACTGGCAGGCGGAGGAACCGAAACTGCTCGCCCTCTATCAGACCCTCTTGGGGAGCAGCGCGACGGGCACGCGAGGCGAGACTCCATGAGTGGGCAACCCGCCCTCCCGCTGGTCTCAGTCATCGTGGCCATGCGCAACGAAGAGGGGTTCATAGAGAAGTGCCTGGACTCCCTGGGCCAGCAAGACTACCCCCAGGAGTTGCTGGAGATCCTGGTCATCGACGGCCGCTCCACCGACTCCTCCAGAGAGGTCGTGGGGGCCAAACAGCGGAGCATGCCCCACCTGTCCCTGCTGGACAACGAGCGGCGGGTCAGTCCCGTGGCCTTCAACATCGGCATCAGGCAGGCCCGGGGGGAGATCTTGACCATCATCAGCGCCCACTCCTACCTGGCCCCGGACTACGTCTCTCGCTGCGTGGAGTACCTGACCAAGACCGATGCCGATTGCGTGGGCGGGCCCATCGAGACCGTCGGGGAGACTGACACAGCCAGGGCCATCGCCTTGGCCATGAGCAGCCCCTTCGGCGTGGGAGACGCCCTCTTCCGCTACTCGCAGCAGGAGACCTACGTGGACAGCCTGGCCTTCGGCGCCTACCGTCGAGAGGTCTTCCAGCGGGTGGGGCTGTTCGACGAGGAGCTGGTGGGCAGTGAGGATGACGAATTCAACTACCGGCTGCGCAGCCAGGGAGGGAAGCTCCTGTTGACCCCGGCTATCAGGTCCTTCTATCACGGGCGCAGCTCCTTTGGAGCCCTCTGCCGCCAGTACTTTCGCTACGGCCTGGGCAAGATGAGGGTGCTGGCCAAGCACCCCCGGCTGGTCAGGCTGCGCCACCTCATCCCCGCCCTCTTTGTCCTCGCCCTGGCCCTGCTCGCCCTGCTCAGCCTGGTCCACCCCTTCTTCGCCCTTCTCCTGGCTATCGTCGTGGGCAGCTACCTGATCGTATCCCTGCTGGTCTCTTTCCGCATCGCCTCTCGACACGGCTGGCGGTTCCTGCTCCTCCTCCCCCTGGCCTTCGCCTGCCTGCACCTGGCTTATGGCACCGGTTTCCTCCTGGGCATACCGCGTTTTGTGGCATATAGGTTCAGAGGGGCGCAATCGTAGCATGGCAACGGGTGAAGGGTTCACCTATGAAAGAATGGCCCCACAGCATCTGCAGCAGGTAGCCGCGCTCCATGAGACCTGCTTCCCCGGCTATTATCTCACCCGGCTGGGACCGGCCTTTCTGGAGGCCATGTACGGCTGGTACGTCAGAAGCCCCGAGGCCATCGCCTACGTTGCCCTCAACCAGAGCGAGCGGGTGGTGGGCTTCGTGGCCGGCACCACCAGGGCGGAGAGCTACCACCGTTCTCTCTTTCGCCACCAGGCTGGGCCCCTGCTCTGGGCGCTGTTACGACGCCTGGTCGCCCACCCCCTGCTCACCTTGGGCCAAATCTGGGAGAGAAAGGACCTGCTGCCTCAGGCCCTATCTGCCCTGCTGTCCCCTGCCTCAGGCCCGTCCGTGGAGTCCGTCCCGGTGCCCAACACCGGGCCACCGGCAGCCAGCCTGGTCTCCATTGGGGTCGAGCCTTCCCAGAGGCGCTCGGGGATTGCGCGCCGCCTGACCGAACTCTTCTTGAGGGAAGGCGCGCAGCGGGGAAGCCAACTGGTGACTCTCTCCGTCCGGGAGGATAATCTGGGGGCCAGGCGGTTCTACGAGAACCTCGAGTGGGTTGAGGTGAGCACATCTTCCCAGGAGTATCACGGCTCCCTCTCCATAACCTACCAGAAGAATACGAGCGAGGAAGATGAATCAGGATGACAGGCCGGTGAGGAAGGAGTTCCTCCCTCCCTTCGCGCCCTCCCTGGG